>JBOFJB010000354.1:0-1935 GCA_051650465.1 Dermatophilaceae bacterium
CGCCGGGCACGGAGGCGCGGGCCGTCATCCGCCGTAGAGCGCGTCGACCTCGTCGGAGAAGTCGCGCATGACGACACCGCGCTTGAGCTTCAAGGACGGGGTGAGGTGACCGGACTCCACGGTGAAGTCGGTGTCGAGCACGGCGAACCTGCGGATCGACTCGGCCGTGGACACCGCGGCGTTGGCGTCGTCGACGGCGCGCTGGATCTCGGCGAGGACGCGTTCGTCGGTGCGGGCTCGGGCGAACGGCAGGTCGTCGAGCCCGTGGCTCGTGGCCCAGCCCGGGTACATCTCGTCATCGAGCGTCACCAGCGCGGCGATGAACGGCTGCCCGTCGCCGACGACGATGCACTGGCCGATCAGGGGATGGGCGCGCAGCCGGTCCTCGAGCACCGCGGGTGCCACGTTCTTGCCGCCCGCCGTGACGAGCATCTCCTTCTTCCGTCCGGTGATGCGCAGGAAGCCGTCGTCGTCGAGGTCGCCGAGGTCGCCGGTGCGCAGCCATCCGTCGACGAGCGCGTCGGCCGTGGCGGCCGGCTGGCCGTGGTACCCGCGGAACACCCCGACGCCGCGCAGCAGGACCTCGCCGTCGTCGTCGATGCGCACGTCGACCCCCGGCAGCGGCTGGCCCACGGTGCCGATCCGGAGTGCGCCCGGGCGGTTGACCGTCGCCGGCGCCGTCGTCTCGGTGAGACCGTAGCCCTCGAGGACCGTGATGCCCGCCCCGCGGAAGAAGTGGCCGAGACGGGTGCCGAGCGGGGCGCCACCGGAGACCGCGTACTGCATCCGGCCGCCGAGGGCGTCGCGGAGACGGGAGTACACGAGTCGGTCGAAGAGGGCGTGCCGCACCCGCAGACCGAAGGGGAGCGTCCCGCCGTCCTGCGCCTCGGACCACGCGGTCGCCGTCGCGACCGCGCCGGCGAACACCCTTGCCCTGCCGCTCTTCTCGGCGCCCGCTTCGGCGGAGTTGTAGATCTTCTCGAACACGCGGGGAACCGCGAGGACGAAGCTGGGCCGGAAGCCGGCGAGGTCGTCGAGCAGGGTCGCCAGGTTGCCGGAGTGCCCCGTGCGCACCCCCGCGGTGACCGCCAGCACCTCGACGAAGCGCGCGAACACGTGAGCGAGCGGGAGGAAGAGCAGGGTCGACGCGCCGTCGGTGCGTACCACGGTGGCGAGCTCCTCGGCGGCGTTCTCGGCGAGGGTGAGGAAGTTCCCGTGGGTCAGCTCCACGCCCTTGGGTCGCCCGGTCGTCCCCGAGGTGTAGATGACCGTGGCGAGGGTGGTGCGGTCGAGTCCCGCGCGTCGGGAGTCGAGCCCGGGCTCACCGAGGTCGGCACCCCGGAGGCCGAGCCGGTCCAGGTCGCCGCCGTCGACACTCCAGACCTGCCGGAGTCCGGGGAGTGCCGCGCGGGCCTGCTCGACCAGGTCACGGTGCCGTGCCGTCTCGACCACCACCCCGACCGCTCCGGAGTCGGCGAGGATCCACTGCACCTGGTCGGCGGAGGACGTCTCGTAAATGGGCACGGGGACCGCGCCGGCGGTCCAGAGGGCGAAGTCGGCGACGGTCCACTCGTAGCGGGTGCGGCTCATGATGGCCACGGCGTCACCGACCTCGACCCCGGCCGCGGCGAACCCCCGGGCGAGCGCCGTCACCTCGGCGCTGAAGGCAGCGGCCGTCACGTCGACCCAGCCGTGGTCGGCGCGAACGGCGAACAGCACGCGCTCGGGCTCCTCGGCGGCCCAACGCCGCGGGATGTCGGCGAGGGTGCCCGACCCGGTCTCGGACACGGCGAGCCGCGTCGAGGTCTCCTGCACGATGGCCTCCTCGAGTGCGGCTCCGGAGCGGGTGGTCGTGGGCCGGTCGGCGGCCGACCCGCCACCAGTATGGTGCCCACCTGAACGAGTACCCTCCGACCATGGCCGACCGCACCCAGT
>JBOFJB010000355.1:0-1656 GCA_051650465.1 Dermatophilaceae bacterium
ACCCACCCACGACCTCGAATCCACCCCACGCACCACATCCGCCGACTGCGCCATCACCGACGCAAACCGGCCATACTCACCCGCCGACCCCCGAATCTGACCCGGCGACCCCACCACCACAAACTCCGACTCCGGAAACGCATCCCGCACCAGCACACCCCCTCCACGACACCGGACCCGTACAGACCCGCACCACACCAGCACCCACCGCGCTGACCGACGCCAGCCTCTCCCACACCACCGACGCGAAGCAACCCGCAGTCACGACCTGTGGACAGCCACGGTGAGCAAACCCAGCAACCGTCGGTACCCCGAACACGTGGGCGGGGAGTTCCCATCGGGCCCGCCCATCCGGCGGTCGCGTCGCGGAATGACGCGCCCGATGGTGAACGGTTGCTCTTACCGAGTGGTTTCGGGTCGGCCCGTACGGTGGGCGACGAATGGTCGACCGGCGTTGACTGGGCGACGTCATCGATCACCCCTGACTCCGAGGAGACATTCACGATGCGTACCACCAGGGCGACCCACGCGATCGTCGGCGTCGCGGTCCTATTCGTCGTCGGCGCGTGCGGCGCCAACGACACCGACAGCGGTACCGCGGCCGGTTCGACCGACACTCCGAGCGCGGCAGCCACCGCGAGCGCCACCGCGAGCGCCACCGCGAGCGCCACCGCGAGCGGCAGCCCGACCGCGGTGGCCCCGAGCGATGCCGGCGGGACGTCATCCGGGGCGACCGCCGGCGCGTACCTCACCAACGCGGAGTACAAGAGCCAGGCGGCGGCGCGCGAGGGCTCCAAGGTCGTGCTGTTCTTCCACGCCTCCTGGTGCCCGGACTGCAAGGCGACCGAGGAAGCCATCGACGCCGACGGCGTGCCCGATGGGCTCACCGTGGTCAAGGTCGACTACGACTCCGAGACCGACCTGCGCAAGAAGTACGGCATCACCCAGCAGCACACGTTTGTACAAGTCGACGCCGACGGTGAAGAACTCGGCAAATGGACCGGCAGCGAAGACGGCGCCGCCATTCTCGAGAAGACCGTCTGAGATGCTGCTCGCGCTGGCCGGCGCGGTACTCGCCGGCGCGCTCACCACGTTGGCGCCGTGCGCATTGTCGCTGTTGCCCGTGGTGGTCGGCGGCTCGGTGGCCGGCGCGAGCGGCGGGGCCGCCACCCGGCGTGCCCTCGTCATCACCGCGTCCCTCGGGGCGTCGGTGTTCGTGTTCACCTTGGCGCTCCGGGCGACCACAGCCCTCATCGACATCCCACCGAGCGTGTGGCGGTGGCTGAGTGGCGGGCTGCTCATCCTGCTCGGCACCACCCAGGTGCTTCCCGGAATCTGGGACCGGGTCAGCACCGCGATAGGTCTGTCCGGCGGCAGCGCGCGGAGTTTGTCCGCGGCCAGTCGGCGTGACGGCCTCGCCGGTGCGATGCTCACCGGCGCGGCGCTCGGCCCGGTGTTCACCTCGTGCAGCCCGCTGTTCGCCTACGTGGTCGTCACCGTTCTGCCAGCCGAGCCCGGCCGTGGGCTCGTGTTGCTCACCGGGTACGTCGCCGGCCTCGTCGCGGTGCTCCTCGCGGTGGCGCTGGCCGGGCAGCGGGTCGTGCGGCGGCTGCGGTGGGCCGCCGACCCGCACTCCTGGTTCCGGCGCGGGCTCGG
>JBOFJB010000356.1:0-3396 GCA_051650465.1 Dermatophilaceae bacterium
CGATGCGCAGCGTGCCCGCCACGTCGCTGAGCCCGATGCCGAGGAAGAAGCCCTCGGGCACCTTGCGGTTGTTCACCTGGACACGGAACTCCCCCACCGGCAGCCGGCGGAACACCTCGGCGACGACGAGCGGTACGTCCGCCTCGTGGTGCGGCGCGAGGCCGCCGGCGTCGACGACGTCGATATCGGCCTGGGTGAATTCCCGGAACCGCCCCTCCTGCGGCCGCTCGCCGCGCCACACCTTCTGTATCTGATAGCGCCGGAAGGGGAACGCGAGCCGGCCGGCGTTTTCGAGCACGTACCGGGCGAACGGCACGGTGAGATCGAAGTGCAGGCCGAGCTCGCCGTCGGACCCACCCCGCTCGTCCGTCCATGCGGCGAGCCGGTGGATGCCGTAGATCTCCTTGTCGGCGTCCCCGCCCTTGCCGAGCAGGCGCTCTACCGGCTCCACAGCACGGGTCTCGACCGGGCTGAAGCCGTGCAACTCGAAGACTTCGCGGATGATGTCGAGCACGTGCAGTTCGGCGAGTCGCTGCGCGGGGAGCAACTCGGGGAACCCCGAGATAGGGGCGACCTTGGTGGTGGGTGTCACGCCGACAATCCTCGCAGGTGCGGGTTGGTGGCCCGCTCGCGGCGCATCGTCGTGGCCGGTCCGTGCCCGGTGAGCACGAGGGTCGAATCGGCGAGCGGAAGCACGACGTCGCGCAGCGAGCGACGCATCGCCGCGTCATCGCCTCCGGGCAGGTCCGTACGCCCGATCGATCCGGCGAAGAGTACGTCGCCAGAGATCAGGGTGCGGTCGAGGTCGTCGCCGGCAGGCAGCCCGTCCGGCACGGTGTCGAGGGCGAAGAGCACTGACCCCTCGGTGTGGCCGGGGGCGTGGCGCACCTCGAGTGCGAGATGCGCCAGCGTCATCCGCGCACCGTCGGCCACCTCGACGACCCGCTCCGGCTCCCGCCAGGTCGCGCGGCGCCCGAACTGCTGCTCCAGCATGGCCACCATCGCCGGCGGGACAGTGCCGAGCGGGTCGCGCAACCGATAGCGGTCCGCGCGGTGGACGTAAGCGGCGACCTCCCCGCCGCACACCGGGGCGACGGCGTACACATGGTCGAGATGGCCGTGGGTGAGGAGCACCGCGGCCGGGCGGAGGCGGTGCTCGACGAGCACCGCGCGCAGGGTGTCTTCGACGCCGATGCCGGGGTCGACGACGATGCACTCCTCTCCTTCGGAGCGTGCGAGCACATGGCAGTTGGTCGCGAATACGGCAGCAGGGAAGGAGACCACGAGCACGCGGTGGAGCGTATCCGCAGGCCCGTTGCCTAGACTGGCCGATGCTGACCACCGGACAGGGAGGACCACGCCTGTGGCCACCAAGAACCAAGTGCGTGCTCGGGCGCGACGGCGCTATCAGAAGCGGATGACGACCGCCGCCCGGCGCGCGGAGCGGCGGGCCAAACTCTGGCGGGTGGTTGCCGTGGTCGCTACCGTAACCGTCGTGGGTGGTGGGGCGATCGCTGCGGCGTTGGCGTTCGGCGGCGACGACCCACCCGCCACTTCCTCCTCCGAACAATCGCCGGCCGGCTGCGGTCCACCACCGAAGTCGCTCGGTACGGGTGCCCGGCTCACGTTGCCGGACAAAGCCACAGCGGCCGGGAAGATGTTCGTTGCGACAGTGACCACGTCCTGCGGCGACATCGAGCTCACGCTCGACGGCACGAAGGCACCGCAGGCGGTCGCGTCCTTTCTCCAGTTGGCCCGGCAGGACTACTGGCGCAACGGGCCGTGCCACCGCCTGACCAGTTCCGCTCAACTCAAGGTGCTCCAGTGCGGAGACCCGACCGGCACCGGCCAGGGCACCCCCGGCTACGGATTCGCGGTCGAGAACCCGCCCGCCGGTGGCGCCTACCCGCGAGGCACCCTCGCCGTGGCCCGGACCCAGGACCCGAAAGCCGGCAACGGTGGGCAGTTCTTCCTCGTGTACGGCGACTCGAACCTCCCCGACCCGTCCGGTTACACCATCTTCGGGACCGTCAGCAAGGGCCTGGAGATCATCGACCGGGTGGCAGCCGAGGGCGTCGCCCCCGGCGGCACGAGCCCCGACGACGGCGCACCTGCCGCCCCGATCAGCATCCTCAGTGTCGCAGTCACAGAGAAGAAGGTCTGACGTGCCCGACGAGACCGTTCCGGACCGGCCCTCGGCACCGGTGCCTTCCCCCGCAGTTCTGGCTGCCCGGATGCGGCCCCGGCCCGGTACTGCCGCGCCCACCGTGCCTGCTCGGTCCGACTCGGCGAGGTTCGGCCGGGTCGACGACCACGGTCGGGTCTTCGTCCGGGTGGGCGAGGAGGAGCGTGAGGTCGGGGCCTACCCGGGAGCCTCGCCTGACGACGCGGTGCAGTACTTCGCCCGAAAGTACGACGAGTTCGCATCGTCTGCCGGGCTGCTCGAGGCACGTCTGGACAACGCGGATGTGGCATCCAAGGAGGTCGCCGACGGTCTGCGCACTCTGCGAGAGCAGATCGAGCAGACCAACGTCGTAGGCGACATCCCGGCCCTTCTGGACACCCTCAGCAGAGTCGAGAGTGGGCTCGCCACCAAGCGCGAGGCGGAGTCGACGCAGCGCGCGCAGGCTCGCAGCCACGCTGCCGCGGAGCGAGAGGCCATCGTCCTCCAGGCCGAGTCCCTTGCTGGCCAGCCGTCCGCGTCCACCCAGTGGCGCACCAGCGGCGAACGGATGCGGACCTTGCTTGAGGAGTGGAAGCGCCACCAGCGGTCGGCTGCCAAACTCGACAAGTCCACCGAGACCGCGCTCTGGCAGCGGTTCAGTCATGCACGCAGTTCCTTCGACAAGGCCCGGCGGGCGTGGTACACCGAACTCGAGTCGACCCGTGCGGTGGCCAAGGCCACCAAGGAGTCGCTCGTCATCGACGCCGAGACGCTCGCCACCAGTACCGACTGGGGGCCGACCGCCCGAGCATTCAAGGAACTCATGGCGCAGTGGCGCCAGGCCGGACGAGCTGCCCGGAACGACGACGACGCGCTATGGGAGCGGTTCCGAGCGGCTCAGGATGTGTTCTTCGCGGCGAAAGACAAGGTCGCGGCTGCACAGGATGACGAACTCCGGGGCAACCTCGTGGTCAAAGAACAACTCCTTGTCGAGGCCGAAGCGCTGCTGCCAGTTACGGACATCGAGGTCGCCAAGTCGGGCTTACGCAGCATTCAGAACCGGTGGGACCAAGCGGGCAAGGTGCCCCGAGGTGACCTCGATCGAGTCGAGAAGCGGATGCGGGCCGTGGAGTCCGCGGTGCGTGGCGCCGACGAGCGGCGGTGGCGGTCGACCAACCCCGAGGTGGCCGCCCGGGCCCGTTCGCTGGTGGCCCAGTTGGAGACCTCGGTGG
>JBOFJB010000357.1:0-7460 GCA_051650465.1 Dermatophilaceae bacterium
AGGTCGAAGCCGCCCTCGACCTCGTCGGACTCGACCTCGAAGGTCGCGAACAGCCGTTCGCGGAGCACCCGGAACTCGAGGCCGTCGAAGACGCGGTGCACCTCCTCACGGTCCCACGAGCGCCGCTCGAGGTCGTCGACCGTGGCCGGCAGGTCGAGGTCGTCGACCAGCCGGTTGAGCCGCCGGTTGCGAAGCACGCCGTCGAGGTGCTCGCGCAGGCTCTGGCCGACCTTGCCCCCGATCTCGTCGGCGTGCGCGACCACACCAGCGAGGTCGCCGTACTGGTTGAGCCATTTCGCCGCGGTCTTCGGCCCGACCCCCGGCACCCCCGGCAGGTTGTCGCTCGTCTCGCCGACGAGTGCGGCGAGGTCGCTGTACCGGTGGGGCGACACAAGGTACTTCCCCTCGACCGCGGCCGGGTCCATGCGCCACACCTCGGAGACGCCGCGCACCGGATACAGCATGGTGACCTTGTCCGACACGAGCTGGAAGGCGTCGCGGTCACCGGTGCACACGACGACCTCGCCGCCGCTCTCGACCGCCCGCCGGGTCAGCGTGGCGATGACGTCGTCGGCCTCGAAGCCCTGGACGCCGACATGCTGGATGCACAGCGCGTCGAGCACCTCACGCAGCAACGGCAACTGCCCGGAGAACTCTGTAGGGGTCTGGCTGCGTCCGGCCTTGTACTCGGCGTACTCCTCGCTGCGGAAGGTCTGCCGCGACACATCGAACGCGACCCCGACATGCGTCGGCGCCTCGTCGCGAAGGACATTGATGAGCATCGCAGTGAAGCCGTACACCGCGTTCGTGTGCTGCCCGGTGCTCGTGGAGAAGTTCTCGACGGGGAGTGCGTAGAACGCACGGTAGGCGAGCGAGTGGCCGTCGAGGAGCAGCAGTTTCACACATGGCAGCCTATCGAGCATGGCTGACCTCTCCGATGTCCCCGGACCCGCCTCGGCCTCCCCCGCTGGCGACTCGGCTCGCGCCAGCAGGGACGGCGTGGGCGCGTCATCCGAGGGGGCGCCCGCCGTCCCGGATGCCGTCGCCGCGTTGCGGACGGCGACCGCTGGCTCGCTGGTCGACCGGATGCAGATCGAGGTCGTCGAGGCGTCCGCGCAGCGCCTCGTGGCGACCATGCCGGTATCGGGCAACACCCAGCCGTACGGCCTGCTCCACGGCGGCGCCTCGGTGGTACTCGCCGAGACTCTCGGGTCGATCGGGGCGCAACTGCACGCCGGGGTCGGAAAGGTGGTGGTCGGCCTCGACATCAACGCGACCCACCATCGCTCGGCCCGCTCGGGACGGGTCACCGGCACCGCCACCCCGCTCAGCCTCGGCCGCACGCTGGCGTGCTACGAGGTCGTCATCACCGACGAACGAGGAAAGCGACTGTGCACCAGCCGAATCACCGTCCTGATCCGCGACGCCACGCCCGGCGACTGACGGCCGCCGCGCGAACCTGTCGACGGGAGGGGAAGTGCGCGGTTCGGGTGAGATGACACGCCGCCGGCGCACCGTCTCACGCCGCGATACGTCTCAGTGCCGTACTCCTCACGCGGAGCGGGATGACGCGAAGGCGCGCTGGCGCAGCGAGCGTCGGCGGCGACGCAATTCATTGCCGGTGTCGACGGTCTCGGGAGCGAGTTTGCGCCGCAGCGCCGTCGTCGACACCACCCGGCGCACGACGACAGCACCGAAACCGAGCCGAGCGAAGAATCGGTTCGCCTCGCGGCTGGTGGTGGGCACGTGGGAGACAACGGCCTCGTAGCCCGCACGTTCGGCGGCGCCGAGAACCGCACCGAGCAGTGCCTTGGCGACGCCGTGATGCCGAATGTCCGGACGCACCCAGAGCTGCTCGACGGCGATCTCGTTGCCAGGGTTGAGACCGAACGGGTTGTCAGAGGTGATGACGTACCCGACTGGCTCATTGTCGAGACGAGCGACATAGGCGTGCACACCCGGACGACGGACCGCGTTCGCAAAGCGCCCATCGGCGAGGGTACGAACGCATACGTCTCTTCTCGTTCCGGCATCGACCTTCGCGGCGAGCCACAGCGCCGACAACTCGCGCAGGTCACTGAACTCCACCAGGGTCACGTCAAGTGTCCGCCTGCTCACCGAAACTCCGTCCCGGACCGAACGAGAGAGACGCCGCCGCAGCGGACACCGGTCCCAAGAACAGGACAATAAGGCGTACTCCCTGCCGAGCGATAGATGCATCTGCACGCGGAGTCTGCACATGCATCGCTATCCGGCCAGGGATGCTGCGCTCCATCGATGATGTGGCCGGGAGCGAGGAGGCAGTCGAGGCGCTGGGCGCGCGGCGGATAACCGTAGACGGTGACCCGTGAGGTCAGGTGTGCTCCATGCCGGACAGTACGGCCTCGGCGACCTCTTTCATCCCCATCCGTCGGTCCATCGCCGTCTTCTGGATCCAGCGGAACGCCTCGGCCTCGCTGATGTCCAGTTTGGTCATCAGCACCCCCTTGGCGCGGTCGACCACCTTGCGGGTCTCGAGCCGGTCACCCAGATCGGCGACCTCGTCCTCGAGAGCCTTCACCTCGGACCAGCGAGACAAGGCAATGTTGATGGCCGGAGCGATGTCGCCGGCGGTGAACGGTTTGACGACGTAGGCCATGACCCCCGCGTCACGCGCCCGCTCGACGAGTTCGGTCTGGCTGAAGGCGGTAAGCATCACCACCGGGCAGATCCGCTCACGACCGATCGTCTCCGCCGCGGACAACCCGTCCATGACCGGCATCTTGACGTCCATGACGATGATGTCCGGCCGGAGCGACCGGGCGAGGTGGAGCGCCTGCTCGCCATCGCCGGCCTGGCCGACGACGACGTACCCGGCATCACCGAGCATCTCCGCAAGATCGAGCCGGATGATCGCTTCGTCCTCGGCGACGAGGACACGGGTACCCGAAGCGGGGCAATCGGTCATGTGCCGGGAGCGGGACTCGAACCCGCACGCCCTCGCGGGCAAAGCATTTTGAGTGCTCCGTGTCTGCCGTTCCACCACCCCGGCGGGGGCGCGACCAGCATAGCGAGGCCGCTCACGCTGGCCCGCTGCGGGCGATGTCGCTGTATGCGGGAGCGACCCGGTTCTTGGCGTCACCGATGCGATGTACCCGCAGTGCGTTAGTCGACCCTGGGATACCCGGCGGCGAGCCGGCCACGATCACGACCCGGTCGCCCTCGACGACCCGCCCGGCAGCGAGCAGGATCTCGTCGACCTGCATCGCCATCTCGTCGGTGTGCCGCACCTCGTCGACGAGGAAGGTCTCGACACCCCACGAGAGGGCCAGTTGGCTGCGGGTCCACTGACTCGGCGTGAAAGCGAGCATCGGGATCCGGGGGCGGACCCGAGCCAGCCGGCACGCCGAGTCACCCGTGGCAGTGAAAGTCACCAGGTAGGTCACCCCCAGCAACTCACCGATCTCGGCCGCGGCTGCGGTGACCGCGCCGCCCGTCGAACTAGGTCGCGTGCCGAGCGGGCGAATGCGGTGCAGTCCTTGGTCCTCGGTGTTTTCGATGATCCGTGCCATCGTGCGCACCGCCGCGAACGGGTGCGCCCCGACGCTGGTCTCGCCACTCAGCATCAGCGCATCGGCGCCGTCGAGCACCGCGTTGGCTGCGTCGGACGCCTCGGCTCGGGTCGGCCGGCTGTTCTCGACCATCGACTCCAACACCTGGGTCGCGACGATCACCGGCTTGGCCCGCCGACGGGCGATCTCGCAGGCCCGCTTCTGCACCAGCGGCACCTCCTCGAGCGGCATCTCGACACCGAGGTCGCCGCGAGCGACCATGACCCCGTCAAACGCCCTGACGATCTCGTCAAGGTTCTCCACCGCCTGGGGCTTCTCCACCTTGGCGATCACCGGAAGTCGCACGCCCTCTTCGTCCATGATCGCGTGGACGTCCTTGATGTCGTCGGCGGTCCGCACGAACGACAGCGCGATCATGTCGACGCGGGTCCGTAGCGCCCAACGCAGGTCGTCGCGGTCCTTCTCGGACAGGGCAGGCACGGAGACGGCAACGCCAGGCAGGTTGATGCCCTTGTTGTTCGACAGCGGTCCGCCGTCAAGCACCTCGCACACGACGTCGGTCTCGGTGACCTTCGTCGCGACGAGCGCGAGTTTTCCGTCATCGATGAGGATGCGGTCGCCGGGCGTGACATCACCGGGAAGTCCCGCATACGTGGTGCCGACCTCGATGGCATTGCCCGATACGGCGCGGGTGGTGATGGTGAACGTCGCGCCGGGAATGAGTTCGACCGGCCCATCGGCGAAGCGGCCGGTGCGGATCTTCGGGCCCTGCAGGTCGGCAAGGATGCCGACCGCTCGCCGGGCGGCGTCGCTCGCCGCACGGACGTCGGCGTAGACACGAGCGTGGTCGGCGTGATCGCCATGGCTGAGGTTGAGCCGGGCGACATCCATACCGGCACGGACCAATTCACCGATGTTCTCGGCCGAACTCGTCGCAGGTCCGAGGGTGCAGACGATCTTCGCGCGGCGCATGGCTCGAACCCTAGCGGTGCAACCGTTTCCGCAGTGACGCGAGTCCGATCCACGGCACTCGCGTCACCCGCTCGTCGCCCGACGGCACATCGGTGGAGTCGACCGACTGCGATGTCACGCAGTCTGTCGCCTCCACTCAGGCGGAGAGGCCGCGGCTGATCAGGCGGTGAGGGGCCGGTCGGTGGGGTCGACCGGGCGCGGGAGCCGCGACGGCTTCCCCATCAGCCACGCGTCGACCTCGTGGGCGGCCGACCGACCCTCGGCGATCGCCCAGACGATGAGCGACTGCCCCCGGCCGGCGTCACCAGCGACGAACACCCCAGGGACATCGGTCATGTACCGGCGGTCTCGGGCGACGTTGGTGCGCTCGTCGCGAGCGACACCGAGTTGGTGGAGCAACCCCTCGGGCTCGGGCCCGAGGAACCCCATAGCGAGCAACACGAGCTGCGCAGGCAGCACCTCCTCAGTGTCTGGCACCGGCTCAAAGCCGCTCTCGCCCAGGCGAACCCGCTGAACCCGCAGACCCGCAACCCGGCCCGCGTCGTCACCGACGATTTCGCTCGTCGACAGCGCATAGAGCCGCGACCCGCCCTCCTCATGGGCGGACGCGACCCGGAACACCATCGGATAGGTCGGCCACGGTTGGTTCCCGGGACGCTCAGTGGTGGGCTGAGGGAGGATCTCGAGGCTGGTGACCGACCGCGCACCCTGCCGATGCGCCGTACCGATGCAGTCGGCGCCGGTGTCACCGCCGCCGATGACGACGACGTCCTTCCCGGCGGCGGTCACCTGGGCCTCGACCGCGTGGCCGAGGGCAGCCCGGTTGGCCGGCGGCAGGAAGTCCATGGCCTGAAGCACACCGTCGAACTCGCGGCCCGGGACCGGGAGATCGCGAGGGACAGTGGACCCGGTAGCGACGACGACGGCGTCGAACCGGGCCCGCAACTGGGTCCCGGTGACGTCACGCCCGACGGCCACACCGGTACGGAACCGGGTGCCCTCGGACTTCATCTGGCCAATCCGCCGGTCCAGGATGGCCTTCTCCATCTTGAACTCGGGGATGCCGTAGCGCAGCAGACCGCCGGGTTGATCGGCGCGCTCGTAGACCGCGACCGTGTGGCCGGCCCGGGTCAACTGCTGAGCCGTTGCCAGCCCGGCCGGGCCGGAACCGACGACCGCAACAGTCTTGCCGGACAGCCGTTCTGGCGCGACAGGCTGGACGATGCCGTTGGCGAAGGCCCGGTCGACGATGCTCACTTCAACCTGCTTGATGGTGACCGCCGGCTGGTTGATGCCAAGAACACAGGCCGACTCGCACGGCGCCGGACAGAGCCGACCGGTGAACTCCGGGAAGTTGTTCGTTGCATGCAGCCGGTCGATGGCCGCGCGCCACTCGCCGCGTCTGGCGAGGTCGTTCCATTCGGGGATCAGGTTCCCCAGTGGGCACCCGTGGTGGCAGAACGGGACGCCGCAGTCCATGCATCGCCCGGCCTGACGCTGAAGTTCGGTGACGGGCTGGTCCTCGTACACCTCCTTCCAGTCGCGGATCCGGACCGGGACCGGGCGGCGCCGAGGTAGTTCACGCTCGCGGGTGCGCAGGAAGCCTTGCGGGTCAGCCACGGGATGCCTCCATGATCCGCTCCCACACCTGGGGGCTGTCGGGGTCGAGTCCTTCGGCGACCGCTGCGGCGCGAACGTCGAGGACCCGCTGGTAGGCACGCGGCAGGATCAGCGTGAACCGGGCGTACGCGTCATCCAACTGCTCGAGGAGCCGGACGGCGACATCCGAGCCGGTCCACCGGCGGTGCCGGTCGAGCAGATCGCGCACGACGAACCGGTCGTCGGGGCGCAGCGGCCCGAGGTCGACGAGTTCGCGGTTGACCGCGTCGGGGTCGAGGTCGAGCACGTAGGCGACACCACCGGACATGCCGGCGGCGACGTTGCGGCCAGTCGGACCGAGGACCAGCACGGTGCCTCCGGTCATGTACTCCAAGCCGTGGTCGCCGACCCCCTCGACGACGGCGGTCGCGCCGGAGTTGCGGACGCAGAATCGCTCGCCGACCGCCCCACGGAGGAACAACTCGCCCGAGGTCGCGCCGTAACCGATGACGTTGCCGGCGATGACGTTGTGCTCGGGCACCAGGGCAGAACCGTCAGCGGGCCGGATGACGACACGGCCGCCGGACAGGCCCTTGCCGACGTAGTCGTTGGCGTCGCCCTGCAACGTCAGGGTGACACCGGCGGGGACGAACGCACCGAAACTCTGCCCGGCCGAGCCGGCGAAAGTGAGGTCGACGGTGTTGTCCGGCAGCCCTTTCGGATGCTGCTTGGTGACCTCGTGGCCGAGCATCGCGCCGACCGTGCGGTTGACGTTGCGAATGCCGAACCGGGCCGCCACGGGCACACCGTGGTCGATCGCGTCCCGCGAGGCGGAGATCAGTTGGTGATCGAGCGCCTTCTCCAGGCCATGGTCCTGCGCAACCCGGTGGCGGACGCCGGACTCGTCGGGGCTGTCCACCCGAGCGAGAATCGGCGCAAGGTCGAGCCCGGACGCCTTCCAGTGGGCGACCGCCCGGCGAGTGTCCAGGTGCTGGACCTGCCCGACTGCCTCATCGATGCTGCGGAACCCGAGCGCGGCCAAGTGTTCGCGCACCTCCTCCGCGACGTACTCGAAGAAGGTCTCGAGGAACTCCGGCGCCCCGGTGAACCGCGAGCGCAATTCGGGGTTCTGGGTGGCGATCCCGACCGGGCAGGTGTCGAGGTGGCAGACCCGCATGAGGATGCAGCCCGACACCACCAGCGGGGCGGTGGCGAAGCCGAACTCCTCCGCCCCGAGGAGCGCGGCGATGACGACGTCGCGCCCGGTCTTGATCTGGCCGTCGACCTGGACGACGATCCGGTCGCGCAGCCCATTGAGCACGAGGGTCTGCTGGGTCT
>JBOFJB010000358.1:0-13512 GCA_051650465.1 Dermatophilaceae bacterium
AAAGGGCGAAACACACCGCGTCGAGAAGGCTCGTCTTGCCTGAACCGGTCGGGCCGTGCACGAGGAACAACCCGGTGGTGCTCAGCGCGTCAAGGTCGACGACGACCCGGTCGGCGAAAGGCCCGAATGCCTGGGCCTCAAGGTGGTGCAGCCTCACGCCACCCCCGCTTCCCCTACCTCCGCTGTCGTGGTCCGGGCGACGCCCTCGTCCGTACCGAGTTGTCGGGTGACCCGAGCGAACTCCACCGCCTCGGTGAGCACGGCGCGCTCGGCGTCATCAGCCACCCGCCCGCCGCGGACGTGTGCGAGGAAATCGCAGCAGACGTCGACCGCGGATGACGCCGACGCGCGACGCGCGTACGGACGGTGTGGCAGGACTGCCCCCTCGGGGTCGAACCGGATGTCGAGAGTGTGGGGGAAGCGACGACGGACGCGCTCCATCGCCCCCAGCGGACGGACCGGATCGGTGAGCGTGACCTGGCACCACGCGCGTTCGGCCGGCCGGTGAGCGACGCTGGACAGCACGTCGTCGAGATGGCCGCGCAGGACGGCCAGCGGGCGCATCACCGGAGCGTCTACCTCGGTGATGACCGGCTCAGCGCCGGAGAGGTCGACGAGCAGACTGCCCTTGCGGTGGCGCCACTCACTGAATGACATGGCGACCGGTGAGCCGCAGTAGCGCACCCGATCATCGACCCGCTGCCGCCCGTGCAGGTGACCGAGCGCCGCGTAGTCGACGCCGGCGAACACCTCGGGTGGCACCGCGGACACCCCGCCGACGGCGATGTCACGTTCGGACTCGCTGCTGGCGCAGCCGGAGACGAATGCGTGCGCCATCACCACCGAGCGCCCGCTACGCGTGGCGCTGTCGGCGCGGACCCGGGCCATCGCGGCACGCAGCACCGCCGCGTGGGTGGACTCGGTGGCGCGGAGCGCCTCGGTGACGAGGGCCGGTTCGAGGTAGGGCAGTGGGTAGACCGCAATGTCGCCCACGAGTACCGGCCGATCGACATCCCGGACCGAGGTCCGCACGTGCAGCCCGGCTCGTTCGAGGACGCCGGACGCGAACCCCAGCCGCACCGCAGAATCGTGGTTGCCGCTGGAGAGGACGACCTGCGCACCCGCGTCGACCAGCCGTTCGACCGCCTCGGACAGCAGCGCGACGGTCTCCGGGGACGGCATCGCGCGGTCATAGACGTCGCCGCTGACGAGGACTGCGTCGACATGTTCGTCGCGGACGACCTCGACGAGGTGGTCTACCACGGCAGCCTGGGCTGGTAGCAGACCCACCTGGTGGAACGAGCGACCCAGATGCCAGTCGGAGGTATGGAGGAACCGCACACCGCCACGCTAAGAGGGTGGACCGACACCGGCCGGGAGCGAAACGCGGATGGTGCCGCCATACCGGCGTCACGAAACGGTGACGATCCGGGTGCCGCTTCTCCGGCCGATGTGGTTGGTTTGCGTCATGGGAGCCGAGGTCGGCACGCAGAGTTACACCCGTGAGCAGCGCCAGCGCTACCGCGAGAAGGTCCGACAGGACCTCGACGTGTTCGAGCGCATGCTCAACACGAGTAGTTTCGAGTTCGACCGGCCGATGACCGGTCTCGAGATCGAACTCAACCTCGTCGACGCGCACCAGGAGCCGCACTTCCACAACGCCGAGGTGCTCGAGGCGATTGCCGACCCCGGGTATCAAACCGAGTTGGCGCGGTACAACATCGAACTCAACGTCTCGCCTCGGCCGCTCCCTGGTGACGCTGCACTGCATCTCGAGCACGAACTGCGCGAGAGCCTCAACACCGCCAACCATCGGGCCGGCGAGGTGGGCAGCGCCATCGTCGCGATCGGCATCCTCCCGACGGTGATGCCCGAGCACTACGACGGTGACTGGATCAGCACGAACAACCGATACACGGCGCTCAACGACTCGATCTTCGGTGCCCGAGGCGAGGACATCTACCTCGACATCGAAGGACCCACCGGCGAGCGGGTCGCCACCTACTGTGACTCCATCGCGCCCGAGTCGGCATGCACCAGCGTGCAACTCCACCTCCAGGTCGCGCCGCATGACTTCGCCAACCACTGGAACGCCGCTCAGGCCCTGTCCGCACCGCAGGTCGCGCTCGCCGCGAACAGCCCGTTCTTCTTCGGCAAGCGGCTGCACGCGGAAACTCGGATTGCCCTGTTCGAGCAAGCCACTGACACTCGGCCGGTCGAACTCAAGAACCAAGGGGTGCGGCCTCGGGTGTGGTTCGGTGAGCGCTGGATCACCTCGATCTTCGACCTCTTCGAGGAGAACGTCCGCTACTTCCCGACCCTGCTCGCCGAGATCACCGACGAGGACCCGATGGCCAAACTCGAGGCTGGCATCGCTCCTGAACTCGGGGAACTGCGGCTGCACAACGGCACCGTGTACCGCTGGAACCGGCCGATCTACGACACCGTCGGCGGAACCCCGCATCTACGCGTCGAGAATCGGGTGCTCCCGGCCGGGCCGACCATCGTTGACGTCCTCGCCAATGCCGCGTTCTACTACGGCGCGATCCGGATGCTGGCCCGCGACGACCGCCCGGTCTGGACGAAGATGAGTTTCGCCGCGGGTGAGAACAACTTCCACCGCGCCGCCCGCGACGGTCTGGACGCACGTCTCTATTGGCCGGGGTATGGCGAGTTGTCAGCGGACGAGTTGGTGCTGCGTCACCTCCTGCCACTCGCGCACGAAGGGCTGCGGCTGTGGGGTGTCTCCGCCGCGGTGCGCGATCGCTACCTCGGCGTCATCGAGGGTCGGTGCACCACCGGGGTGAACGGTGCCGAGTGGATGACGCGCGCGGTCGCCTCGTACGAGGCGACCGGCGCGGACCGCCGTGACGCGTTGCGCCGGATGGTCGGCCGGTACGCCGAGCACATGGAGGCCAACGAGCCGGTTCACACCTGGCCGCTGCCCTGACTGGCGCCGCCGACGTCAACCACGAAGCCCGTACGCGCGGGGTGGACGGGACAGTCACGGGATGATGTTCCACTGCCGGATCGTGGGCACGGTGTGTTCCTCGTCGAGGACACTGAGGCTGCCGGTGCCGAGCACGAGGTGCGCCCCGGAGCGCACCTCGTGGCGCAGGTAGGTGGTCGTCACCACGCGGAGCAAGTGGCCGTGGGCAACGAGCACGACGTCGCCGCACTCTCGGTCCGGCGCGACGCGCGTCAAGACCCGCGAGGCACGGGCCGTCACCTCCTCCACGGTCTCGCCTGGCGTCGCGCCGGGCTCCACGCCGTCGTCGCAGACGGTCCACGTCGGGTCCCCGAGCGACTCGCGGATCTGCGGGGTCGTCATCCCCTCGTACCGGCCGTAGTCCCACTCAGCGAGGTCGTCGTCGACCTTCGGCGCGAGCCCGGCCAACTCGGCAGTGCGTCGGGCCCGCCGGCGCCGGGCACCTCCCGAGGACATGCCGTCCACTGTCCCAGGTCGGTGACAGGATGGCGTCGTGCCTACCTACGTCGCGTTCCTCCGTGCGATCAACGTGGGCGGCCGGTACGTGAAGATGGCAGACCTGCGGGCGGCGCTCCAGAGTGCCGGTTTCGCCGAGGTAGAGACCTACATCCAGTCGGGCAACGTGCGGGTCATCAGTCGGCGGCGCTCCGCCGAGGCCGCCGCCGCCGACCTCACCCGGTCGCTGGGGGAGTGGGCGGGGTTCGAGGTCCCGGCGATCGTGCGCACTCCGGCGGAGTTGCGCGCCGTCGCGGCGGCCGTCGAGGCGGTGCCGCCGCTGCTACCCGACGGCGGAGGTCGGCGTTACGTCGTTTTCGCGGCGGGTGAGGTGCCGGCCGTCGCGGTGGCCGCCCTTCACGCGTGGGACGTTCCCGGCGAACGGGCGCGCGTCCTCGGCCGTGAGGTGCTGGGTGAGTTCGGCGGCGGCATCCAGGGCCTGAAGTTGACGAACACCCGGCTGGAGCGGCTGGCCGGGGTCCCGACCACGTGGCGCGACATCAACGTCGTGCGCACCCTCGCGCAGAGATGGGGAACCGGATGACGGACCACGAGCAGGAAACCGGCGGCACCGGACTGGGTCACCGCGAGGTGCGGATGACGCGCACCGGGAGAGGCGAGTTCGACGTGACCAACGGGCGCGGCGGCATCCTGCACCTCGGGAACGGGGACGACGAGTCGTTCACCCCGGTCGAGTTGCTGCTCACCGCGCTCGCCGGGTGCAGTGCCGTCGACGTCGACTTCATCACCGGCAAACGTGCCGAGCCGGTCTCCTTCGAGGCGCGGGCTTCCGGCACGAAGGTACGTGACGAGCGCGGCAACCGCCTCGACGACATCGACGTGACGTTCACGGTGCGCTTCCCCGGCGGCGAGGCGGGTGACCGCGCCCGCGAAATGCTGCCGCGCGCGGTACGGATGTCCCATGACCGGCTCTGCACGGTGACCCGCACGGTGGTCCTCGGTACGCCAGTCACGATGCGCGAGTGTTGATTCACGTATCGCGGCCGGTCCGGTCGGGCACCGGCGGCGACCGACGCCGTACCGTGGGATGGTGGCCCGCTATCTCGACGTGCACCCGGTCGACCCGCAGCCGCGCGCGGTCGCGCAGGCCGCCGGTGTGCTCCGCGATGGTGGCCTTGCGGCGTACCCCACGGACTCCGGGTACGCCCTCGGGGCCCTTACCGGTGAGCGCAGCGCCCGAGACCGCATCCTCGCCATCCGCGGTCTCGACGAGCGGCACCATTTCACCCTGGTCTGCTACGACTTCGCGCAGCTCGGCCAACTGGTGCACATCGACAACCACGTCTTCCGCGCAGTCCGGGCGGCGACACCCGGGCCGTACACCTTCATCCTCCCGGCCACCGGTGAGGTGCCTCGGCGGTTACTGCATCCACGCAAGCGAACCGTCGGGGTCCGCATCCCGGACCATCCTGTAGTCCGGGCGCTGCTGGCCGAGCTCGGCGAGCCGCTGTTGTCCTCGACGCTGACCCTTCCTGGTGCCGGCGGCCCGATGACCGACGGGTGGGCAGTCAAGGAGGAACTCGATGCCGCCGTTGACGTCGTGATCGACTCCGGGGAGTGTGGTGACGAGCCGACGACGGTCATCGACTGGACGGATGGGCGTCCCGAGGTCGTGCGAATGGGTGGCGGCGACCCGGCTCGGTTCGGCTGACCGGGCGGCGCCGCGCAGGTCACCGCTTGCTGAGATGCAGCACAACCTCCACATGATGGGACTGCGGGAACATGTCGACGACCCGGCCGTCCCGCGGGCGCCAGGACGGCATCAGTTCGAGGTCTCGAACCAAGGTGTCGACCGAACAACTGGAGTAGACGAGGTGGCGGGCGGTCGACGCCTCGAGGTGGGCGGCGAGGTCCGGCCCGAGGCCCCGCCGCGGCGGGTTCACCACGATGAGGTCGGGTGCGGGCGCCCGCAGCGGGGCCGTAGCGTCGCCCGCGACGAATCGGATCGCCGAACGGTCGACCGCAAGCGGCAGCCGGTGTGCCGCCTCGGTGGCTGCGTGGATGGCCGCAGTGGAGGACTCGACACCCACCACCTGGCGTCCAGGCGCCGCTAAGTGCAGGGCAAAGCCCCCAACGCCGCAGTACAAGTCGTGGATCACGCGCGCGTCGACGTTGTCGGCCCACTCCTGCACCTGCTGGTACAGCGATACTGCAACGTTGGTGTTGGTCTGAAAGAACGCACGGGGGGCCAGCAGCAACGTGGCCCCAGGCAGCGGCATCGGGAGCAGCGACTGCTCAGAGATGACCGTCTCGGTCTCGCCCTCGAGTACTGCCGCGTGCTCTGGCAGCACGTTGGTGCTGACCACGCGCGCGGTAGGAACCAGCCCACGGAGGTCGGGTAGATGGCGGCGGATGAGGTCAATCGAGGACGGTGTGCGGACGACGAAGCGCACCAGTTGTTCGCCGCCCGGGGATTGGGTGACGATCACGTGCTTGAGGTCTCCGTGTCGCGCCGGCACGTTATAGGGAGCGATTCCTAGTTCGGCGACAAACCGGTGTAGCGGGTTGAGCGTCGCAGCGAGGCCACCCTCGTAGAGCCCGCATCGCCGAAGATCCACTCCGCGACCGCGGTCGTCGAGGATGCCGAAGGTGGGTCGTCCCCGCCGGCCAGCGACCACGAGTTTCGCCTTGTTCCGGAAACCCGACGCCGGCGATGTCACCGGTTCACCCCAGGTCAACGGCGCGACGAACGGGGCGAGGACCGAGGTGACCCGGGCAACTTTGCTCGCGAGTTGATCGGCATAGGTCCGACCCATGAAGGTGCACGACCGGCATCGACCTGAGTCGAAGTAGCCGCATTGCATGACGCTGAGCGTAGGCGGGCCCCGGAGCCGTCCGGCCGCGCCACCGCCGTCGGGGGCTTTTGGCGCCGCTGGACGGCTGCCGAGGAGATCCTCATGGTGGGCCGGGGCCAGTTCGCGGTATCGGTGGTTTGAGACGGAGGTTGCCGAAGTATTTCGAACCCGGATACCGTGCGGAGCGTTCGATCCGTGATGCATAGCAGCATCCGGCAAACCGGCCCGACGACCATTTCCCACGTCAGTGGGGGAGGGGACAGCCCCATGAGTGACGACGCCTCGAGTGCCACCGGTGTCCTTCCCAGCCATGACCCGGGCACCTACCGCCGACTGCCCGAGCGCTCACGTTCGGTTGATCCGGCCACGGTCCAGCGTCTGCTCGCCGCCGAGTGGGACCGGTTCCGCGGGTGGTCGGCTGCATCGGGGGAGCACCACACCCGAGCGCGCCGAACGCTGCCGCTCGGCGTCACGAGTTCCTTCCAGCATTGGGATCCGTACCCGATCTCGGTAGCGACGGCGCGTGGTGCCTGGCTTACCGACGTTGGTGGTAACCGGCTGCTCGATCTGTCGATGGGCTTCGGGGCGATGCTGGTGGGGCATCTCCATCCGGCGGTCGTGCAGCGGGTCACCGAGGCACTTACCGACGTCGGCACGCTTTTCGTCACCCCCTCGCCACATGCCACGGAGATGAGTGAGCGGTTCTGCGAACGGTTTCAGATCGATCTGGTGCGGTTCACCAATTCCGGCACGGAGTCGCTGATGTACGCCATCCGATGCGCTCGGGCTCACACCGGGCGTAAGGCGATCGTCAAGGTCGAAGGCGGCTACCACGGCGGCTACGACGGGCTGTCGGTGTCGGTCAAACCCGACCTCGCCGACACTGGGCCGGCTGATGCGCCGATACCGGACGTGCCGTTCGATGCCGAGCCGGGCACGGTGCACGTCGTCGCCTACAACGACCTCGGCCAGTTGCGCCGGGTGCTCGCCGAGCACGGGAGTGAGATCGCGGCATTTGTCGTCGAGCCGGTCATCGAGAACCTCTCGATCATCGTGCCGGATGACGGGTACCTCGCCGGTGTCCGTGCATTGTGCGACGAGTACGGGGTGGTGCTGATCTTCGACGAGGTCAAGACCGGGCTGACCGCTGGGGTTGCCGGGGCCGCGCAGCGGCTCGGAGTGCGGCCGGACCTCATCACGCTCGCGAAGTCGATCGGCGGCGGACTGCCGCTGGCGGCTTTCGGTGGCCGCCGGGACATCATGGAGGTCGTCGTCGACGGCCGGATGGCACACTTCGGCACTTACAACGGCAATCCGTTGGTGATGGCTGCGGCGCGGGCGGTCGACGAGATCTGCACTCCGGATGCCCTCGATGCCGCCGAGGCGGTAAACGTACGTGCGCTCTCGGCGATCGACGCAGTCATCGACGAGTACGAACTCCCGGCCCATACCGTGGGGCTCGGGGTCAAGGGCTGCGTCACCTGGTCGACCACCGCGGTGCGCAACTACCGCGACTACAAGGCCACCGACTTCGGGCTCGCTGAACTGTCCTGGCTGTGGGGCGTCAATCGAGGTGTGCTGACCCCGCCGGGGCTCGACGAGCAGTGGCTGGTGTCGCTCGCGCACACGGACGAGGACATGACGGTACTCGTCGATGACGTCCGCTCGCTGGCTCAGGCGCTGCGCGCCTGATGGTCTGATGGTCTGATGGTCTGATGGGAGATAAGAGCACTCGGTGGCTCTGGGGCGTTAAGCGACATAATGTAGATTATCGGCGAAGTGCTAGTCGTACGGCAGAGGCCACCCGCCTGGGTGATCGCCGTGCACGTTCTATCCTGGGCGGGTCAGATGGGCGACGCGGCTAGCCGCGTCGCTCCGTGGAGTGACCACGACGAGCAATCCTGAGGAGACCTGGTGGGCAAGAAGTCCGCGACGTCAAACCGCGTCCGGCAGGAGAAGATCGACGAACTCCGCCGGATGCAGAAATCGAAGGACCGACGTGGCCGACTGCTCATTGTCCTCGCCGTAGCGACCGTCGTGGCTGCCATCATCGGCGCGGTCACCTTCGCCGTCCTGCGCGACATCGCAAACACCCCGAGCCTGGCAGCCGTGCGCAGTTTCGAGGTGGCTCGTGACCACACCACCGACCCGGTGACCTACGACCAGACACCCCCGGCCGGTGGACCGCACAACCCGGTGTGGCTCAACTGCGGGGAGTACGACAGCCCGGTCGAGGACACCCTTGCCGTGCACTCCCTCGAGCACGGCGCGGTGTGGGTCACCTATCGCCCTGGTACGTCGGATGCCGACCTCGAGACGCTCCGAGACGCGCTCCCTGACACCTACACGTTGCTCTCGCCCTACGAGGGCCTGAGCGCCCCGATGGTGGTCTCCGCGTGGGGTAAGCAGCTCGCGCTCGATAGCGCCGCCGACCCACGCCTGGAAGAGTTCATTACGACCTACCGGCAGGGCCCGCAGACGCCCGAGCCCGGCGCGGCCTGTACTGGAGGAAGCGACGGCGAACTCCCGCCAGCCTCGCCGGCACCGGCCGCGACGCCGTCGGCGTCGCCGACTCCGGCCCCGTGAGGGACACGCCGCGGCTCGCCGAGACCGTCTCTGCGGGTGGCTCCGACCTGCCGGACGACGCCCACTCGCGCCGGGCGCTGCCAGCACTGATGCTCGTCGTCGTGGTGGCCGCACTTGTGGTCGGTGCGCTCCTCGGTGGGGTCACCACCGCCCTCGCGACCCGGCCTCCGTCGGACACCTCGGTCGACGCCGGGTTTTCACGTGACATGCAGACGCACCACGCGCAGGCGGTCGAGATGGCGCTTCTCGTGCGGGACCGCAGTGATGACGAGCAACTTCGCGCCGTCGCCTACGACATCGCCACCAGCCAGCAGCAGCAGATGGGCCAGATGTACGGCTGGTTGGTGCAGTGGGGCCTCCCCCAGACCGGGCAGGAGCCGCCGATGGCGTGGATGCGGCGTGACGGTCATGACATGGGCGGCGCGGAGCAGCCCGGTCGGGACTCCGCGGGGATGCCAGGCATGGCCACAGCGGCTCAACTCGGCCAGCTCGAGTCGACCGACGGGCTAGCGGCCGAGCGACTGTTCCTCGAGTTGATGATCGCCCACCACCGAGGCGGTATCGAGATGGCGGATGCCGCGCGCTCGAGAGCCGGCACGGACGAGGTTCGTGCACTCGCAGCGGCGGTCAGCACGAGTCAGGAGTCCGAGACCGAGTTGCTGACGTCGTTGCTGGACTCCCGCCGCTGAGGTTGGACCGCCCCCGTCAGGAGCAACCTGGGGCTGACTGGTCCGTCGCTCCCCCGCCGCTGGTCGCCCGGCGGCGTCATCCTTGTGGGCCACCAGCATCGTCCGTTCAGACCGTGCCCGCTGCTTCTCGGTGTAGGTCTTGCGAGGCTCACCTACGGTCGAGAACGACGCGCTCACCAGTGCGCCGTGCCGCCCGAACAGGCTGCGGCACGACCTCAGGACAAGGGCCGATGACGTGCGGATGGATAGCCGACAGCGGGTGGCCTCCGGCGTCGCAGCGGTACTCGCCGCTGTGCTCCTCGGAACGGCCACCGGGTCACCGGCTGCCGCCCAGGACGGTGTCGTGAGCGCTGACCGCCCTACCGCGAGTCCGAGCCCGAGCCCGAGTGCCAGCACGTCGCCTCGGCCGACGACCCCGGCATCCCCCACCTCGACGCCGGCCCGGTCGGAATCGTCCGGCCGAACGCCGGAGTCGACTCCGGAACCAGAAGAACCTCACCGGCTCACTCGGGTCGACCTCACGGCGCAGATCGCTGACGCCGAGCGCATCGCTGCCCTGCTAGAGCGGTCGACCTCGCGGGTCGCAACCGAAATGCGCCGCATGGACACGCTGTCCGGCCGGTCCAACGCACTGCTCGAACGGCTCGCCAAGGCACGCGAGCAGGAGGGTGCCGCCACGGAGAGCGCGGCGCGCTCGCGTACCGCGCTGGTCGAGGTCGAGAACCGCCTCGGTCGGGCACGCACGGTAGTCCGCGACTGGGCTTTCTCGGTGTACACCGGGGGCGGCTCCGACATCGAGATCTCCGGGATGCTCGATGCGTTGTCCGCAGCACCCGACCGCGCCGGCAGCCCCCTGGGCGACCTCTCGTACCTCACCGACCAGCGGACCCGGGCCCTGGCCGACGTCAGGGCCCTTACTGCCGAGCAGGAGCAGCTCACCAAGCTCGCCGAGCAGTCCGCGGCCGCCGCAGCCATGGCGCGGCGCGGCATCGAGACCGACAAGGCCGCCCTCGACAAGGTCATTGTCGAACAACGCGCCCGGGTCGACGGATTGCGCAAGCTCCAGATAGCCGAGGTCCAGCAAGCCGGCCCGATCGCCGGCATCCTCGTCGGTGCTCGTGACCCGCAGGCACAGGCCGCGGCCTCCCGGCTCCAGGGAGCGCTCAGTGCCGCTGTTGTCGAGACCGCCTCAGTCGGCAAGCCGTGCACTGACGACTCTGGTGACCACCCCAACGGGCTGTTCCCTGCCACCGCCCTGTGCCCGCTATGGCGTGCACCAGGTGAGCAACTCGCACCTCGCGCTGCGGCCGCGTTCAACGCGCTGAGCCAGGCCTACGCCGCCCAGACCGGCACACCACTGTGTGTCACCGACTCGTACCGATCGCTCGGTGAGCAGTTCTCCGTCAAGACGACACGCGGCCAGTTCGCGGCGACGCCCGGGACCAGCCGTCACGGCCTGGGACGCGCCCTCGACCTGTGCGGAGGGGTCCAGCAGTTCGGCACACCGGCCCACTTGTGGATGACGCAGAACGCCCCGCTCTACGGCTGGTTCCACCCATCATGGGCCGCTGCCGGCGGGTCGTTGCCCGAGCCGTGGCACTTCGAGTACAGCGGCGCGTGACCACGCCGTAGGTGAGACCCGCGCCTCGGTCGAGGCCGGTCGGGATGCCGATCGACCTGTCGGGCGTGGCACGCCGCACACCCACCTACGGTGAGCGGTGCTCGCCGGGCTCCTTGACCGGCAGCATGGCGACCAGACCGACGCCGATGACCAGGACTACCCCGAGGATGCCCCAATACTGGGTGTCCACGTCGCCGGTGACTAGCGACCCGAGGCCGATGAACCCGCCGAACGCGAGCGGCGCGAGAAACGAGACCGCCCGGCCCGTCGTCGCATAGAGGCCGAAGATCTCGCCACTCCTACCGGGCGGGACCAGCCGGGCCAAGAAACTCCGGGATGCTGCCTGGGCTGGGCCGACGAAGACGGTCATCAGCAGTCCCGCCGTCCAGAACACCGTCTTTCCGCCGTCATGGAGCGCGAAGACCAGGATGCCCAGGGCGACCAGCGACGCCAAAGAGACCAGGATGACGCGCTTGGGACCCAGGCGGTCGTCGAGGAGCCCGAACGCCATCGTGGCCGCGCCGGCGACGATGTTCGCGACCGCACCGAAGAGGATGACCTCGCCGTCGGACAGGCCGAAGGTACGCGCCGCGAGGACCGCGCCGAAGGTGAACACCCCGGCCAGACCGTCTCGGTAGAGGGCAGAGGCGAGCAAGAACCACACTGTGTGGCGCGAGACCTGCCAGAGCCCGTGCACCGAGCGCCACAACAGCCGGTAGGACTCGAGCACACCGACGCGAGGTAGGCGGGGGCGGTCGGAGTCGCGGAGCACCAGAAACGCCGGGATGGTGAATACGGCGATCCACACGCCGCAAACGACCATCGACACCCGGATGTCCAAGCCCGCCTCGCCGGTCACTCCGAACAGCCCGACGTCTGGCGCGATGAACGCGGCGTTGATGACCAGCAGCACGACGATCCCACCGACGTAGCCCATGCCCCAGCCGACTCCGGAGACCCGACCGACGGTCCGTGTGGTGGCGACTTGGTCGATCGTCGCGTTGTAGCCGACACCGGCCATCGCGGACACGATCGAGCCCGCGCCGAGGAGCGCGAGTCCGACCCAGAGCAGCCCGGGTTCCGGACGCACCACGAATAGCGCCGCCGAGAGCGCCGCCATCAGCCAGGTGAGCAGACGCAGGTTGCGAACAGTGCGTCCCGACCGGTCGGAGTTCTGGCCGAGCACCGGAGCGACCAGCGCGACGATCAGGCCGGCGATACCGGTTGACCAGGACAACGCGAGAGAGGTCTCGTTGGCGCTTCCGAACGAGTCGCTCGTGAGGTACACCGAGAAGACGAAGGTGATGATGACCGTGTCGTAGGGCTGGGCACCCCAGTCCCACATCGCCCAGGCGAGTACCCGTCGCCTGCTGCTCGGCGTGGCTGTGTCGAGGACGGTCGGGCCGGTAGTCTCAGCCGGTAGTGCGGGGGTGCTCACGGGCAGACCGTAGCGACCGATCGCCGCGCGGCACAGCGGCAACGTGCTCGACGACCGACGTCGGTGCGTCACATCAGGGGTGAGGTGTGTCACAGTTATTGTCGTTGTGCCTCGGGCAGCCTGCGGAACAACGACATGGACGCACGCGTTACTCCGCATGACATCCGGCGCCCTCAATTATCGGCACCGGGCCCCCGTGACCTTGGAGACAGCATGGCCGAACGTAGCCTGCGCGGAAGCCGACTCGGCGCCCTGAGTATGGAAACCGACGACAACGTCGTCCCGTCAGAGCGTCAGATGACTGAGTATGCCTGTCCCAGCGGGCATTCCGTCATTCTGCCGTTCTCGGTGGAGGCTGACGTTCCCGCGGTGTGGGAGTGCCGCTGTGGTGCGGAAGCCACGCTGGTCGGTGGCGCCGGGTTCGAGGCGAAACCGACGAAGCACCAACGGACCCACTGGGACATGCTGCTCGAACGCCGCTCGATCTCCGAACTCGAGGAACTCCTCAAGGAGCGACTCACGCTGCTGCGGGCGTCCCGAGGTGAGAAGACCAAACGCAAGACGGCCTGACCCTCTCACGCTGCGCTCATGACGAAGCCGGGCCCTCTGGGGGGCTCGGCTTCGTCATCTCCGGGTGTGCTGGTTCATCGACCACCTCCCCGCGGATGACCCCGGGCTGGGCGCTCCCCGGGCCAGGGCTCGAACCTCCCTGGCCCGGAGTGTCAGTTCCTTCGTCGAACCACAACCGGGAGCGCCGGGCCGCTCGGTTGCCCGACGGGTCGAGCAGCCGAGCGGCTACCGCAACTTCGAGGAACCGGCGCGCCCATGGCCGGGTGAACGGCAGGATGAGGATGAAGCCCACCACGTCGGTGGCGAAA
>JBOFJB010000359.1:0-6211 GCA_051650465.1 Dermatophilaceae bacterium
GGGCACGGGCGCCCGTGCCCGGCACCCCGCTGCCCGGCGCCCTGCTCGGGCCGTTCCGAAGCCGGGGCGGGGGGCCCCCCCCCCCCCCCCCCCCCCCGACCCGTCTGGGTTGACCTCGACCAAGGAGTCGAGGCCAAGATTCACGCACAACCCGTCCCGTCCGGGAAACACCGCCGCGAACCCGTCCGGGTCGACGCACCCGACGAGGTCGGGCACCACGGCATCCGGCGCTCCCGGCTCGCCCGGGCCGTCCGGCTGTGCTGCGTCGGCAGTGAGCACACCCTGCCGCCACAGGTCAGCGCATGCCGCCACCGCGCGGTCGAGCGTGACGACACCGTCAGCATCCGCGGCCGCGACCGAGGTGCCATCGAACTCTTCCGACCGTCCGAGGTCGGTCGTGGTGTGACAGCGCACCAAACTACGGTCCGGTGCCGTGGAGAACGTCCCCGAGACGACCGCGCCACCGGCCACGGCGACCCCGGCAGCAGCCACGCCGCCGACGATCCAGGTCCGCCGCCGGATGTCGGGGATGACCTGCCGGCGGGCGCGCCCCTCGGCCAGGTCACCGAGCAGTTCGGCGATCGCCGCTTCCCGTTCCTGGGGGAAGTCGCGCAGCGGCGGTGGTGTGAGCACATCCATGCCGGTCACTCCTCAATGGGGTCGGGGCCGAGTCCGGCCCCGGTTCGTGGGCTGGTGGTGGCGTCTCCGCTGGTGGTGGAGTCTCCTCGAGTGGCGTCGCCGCCGCTCGAGGTCTCCGGCGGAGGCCGTTGGGCGCGCAACTTGCCGCGTGCACGAGAGAGCCGGGAACGCACCGTGCCCACGGGGACACCCATCGCTACCGCGGCCTGCTCGTAGGTGAGTTCGGCCCAGATACAGAGAGCGATGACCTCTTTCTCCGCGGGCGTGAGGTCCGCCATCGCGGCGAGCACGCTGCGCATCTGGCGCTGGTCCGCGTCGCGGGCGTCGACCAGCGGTGCATGGTCGGGGTGGTCGGCGGGGGGCGGCAGGCGGGCGAGGAGGCGGGCGTGCCGTAGCCGGGTGCGGCTCTGCCGGCGGATGACGTTGTTCGCGACGCCGAGCAGCCAGGGCAGCAGCAGACCATCGGCGTCGGGCACCACGCGGTCGCGCTGCCGCCACGCCTCGAGGAAGACGAGCGAGACGGCCTCCTCGGCACGCTCCCAGGACCCGGTGCGCCGAAACACGTGGTTGTAGACCGTGGTGGAGTGCCGCTGGAAGAGCGCGCCGAACGCCTGGCCGTCGCCGGAGCCAGCCCGTTCCCAGAGGACGGCGTCAGCGACGACGCGCTCGGTCATGTGCTTCACGTCTCTCTATGCCCGGATGCCGCGGTGGAGTTCGCGGGCCGCCGCCACCGATTCTCGGCCGTCCGGATGACGCCGTCGCGCGATCATGTCTCGGCGCGCCCTCGGGGTGCTGCCGCTACCCGGGCCGGAGACTGGCCTCGGCGTCAGGAGCGAACGAGGCGGCTGATCGCGGCGCTCGCTTCGGCGACTCGCTCGTCGAGCCGGGTGGGGTCGTCGGCGGCCCCGGCCACGCAGTGCCGCAGGTGGTCCTCGAGCAGGCCGAGCGCCACCGCCTCGAGCGCCTTGGTGGCGGCGGAGACCTGAGTGAGGATGTCGATGCAGTACGTGTCGCTCTCGACCATCCGCTGCAAACCGCGTACCTGACCTTCGACCCGGCGCAGCCGTTTGAGTTGGGCGTCCTTGGTGCCGATGTAGCCCGGCACGACCGCCTCGCCGGTGTTCTCCTCGGGCACGAGTGCGCTCCTTACTGTTTCCGACGACTATACCCAGTGGGGGTGTCATTGTCTGGCGGGGAACCGCCGTGCTCGGCGGCGCCGTGGGATCGAGAGCGTCGACTCCGAGCATATCTACGGATACCTACCCAGGGTATAGAATGGGTTACCCGACGGGACGACCCGTCGATATCCGAGAGGAGTGGCCGCCATGCACCCCGTGACCTCACGCCGGCCCAGCCGCGAGGTCGAACTCGTCATCGAGGGGATGACGTGCGCCTCCTGCGCTGCCCGGGTCGAGAAGCGGCTGAGCGCACTCGACGGCGTGTCTGCCACGGTCAACTACGCCACGGCAAAGGCCCGCGCCACGGTGCCCGAGGGTGCCGCGCCGGAAACACTGGTTGCCGCGGTCGAGGCTGCCGGGTACCACGCCGTACTCGCCGCGCCACCGGCCGCTGCGTCGCCACCAGCCATCTCGCCACCGGCCGAGAACGGCGAGGCCGCAGCCGACCCGCGGCTCGGCACGCTCCGGCAGCGGCTGCTCGTCTCGGCCGTCCTGTCGGTGCCGGTGATCGCGATGTCGATGGTTCCCGCGCTCCAGTTCACCGCCTGGCAGTGGCTGTCGCTCGCGCTCGCGGCGCCCGTGGTGGTGTGGGGAGCGTGGCCGTTCCACCGGGCTGCCTGGGTGAACGCCCGGCACGGCGCCGCCACGATGGACACCTTGGTCTCGATCGGCACCCTCGCCGCGTTCGCCTGGTCGCTCTACGCCCTCAGCCTCGGTGACGCGGGGATGCCGGGCCTGACGCACTCCTTCGAGTTGACCGCAACCCGCGGCGACGGATCGATGAACATCTACCTCGAGGTCGCCGCCGGGGTCACCACCTTCGTCCTCGCCGGGCGGTACCTCGAGGCCCGGGCCGCCCGCCGAGCCGGGGCAGCGCTGCGCGCCCTGCTCGAGGTGGGCGCGAAGGACGTGGCCGTCATCCGCGACGGCCACGAGGTGCGGGTCGCGGTCGGGGACCTCGCGGTCGGGGACCGGTTCGTCATCCGGCCCGGCGAGAAGGTCGCGACCGACGGGGTCGTCGACGAGGGCACCTCGGCGGTCGACGCCTCGATGCTCACCGGTGAACCGGTGCCCGTCGAGGTGGGCCCCGGAGAACAGGTCGTCGGCGGCACGGTCAACGCGAGCGGGCGGCTGGTGGTCCGCGCCACCCGGGTGGGCGCCGACACCCAACTCGCCCAGATGAGCCGGATGGTGGAGGACGCCCAGGCCGGCAAAGCGCAGGTACAGCGCCTCGCCGACCGTGTCTCGGCGGTGTTCGTGCCGATCGTGCTGCTGCTCGCCGCGGGCACCCTCGGCTGGTGGCTCGCTGTCGGTGCCGGGGCGGCGGTCGCGTTCACCGCGGCGGTCGCGGTGCTCGTCATCGCCTGCCCCTGCGCGCTCGGCCTGGCCACGCCCACCGCGCTCATGGTCGGGACCGGGCGAGGCGCGCAGCTCGGCATCCTCATCACCGGCCCGGAGGTGCTGGAGTCCACCCGCCGGGTCGACACGGTGCTGCTCGACAAGACCGGAACTGTGACGACCGGCCGGATGTCGCTGGTCGAGGTGGTCGGGGTCGAGGGCGTGGAAGCCGACGACGTGCTCCGGTTCGCCGGCGCCGTCGAGGACGCTTCCGAGCACCCCATCGCTCGGGCCATCGCGGCGAGCGCTAACCAGTGGCTCGGCCCGCTGCCCACCGTCCAGGGTTTCCGGAACGATGAAGGCCGCGGTGTCCGCGGCGTCGTCGACGGCCGGGCTGTCGTGGTCGGCCGGGCCCGGCTGTTCGCCGACCGGTCGGACACTCTCCCGAGCGAGGTGAATCGCGTTCTCGCCGAGGCTGAGTCGCGCGGACTGACTCCGGTACTGGTCGGCTGGGACGGGTCCGCCCGCGGCGTCCTCGTGGTCGCCGACACGGTCAAACCCACCTCTGCGGATGCCGTACGGCACCTCCGTGCGCTCGGGCTCACCCCGGTGCTGCTCACCGGCGACAATGCGCGCGCCGCCCGGGCCGTCGCCGCTGAGGTGGGGATCGATGAGGTGGTTGCCGAGGCGCTGCCGCAGGAGAAGGTGGCTGCCGTGGCGCGGTTCCAGCGCCACGGCCGAGTCGTGGCGATGGTCGGCGACGGGGTCAACGATGCGGCCGCGCTAGCCACCGCCGACCTCGGGTTGGCGATGGGCACCGGCGCTGATGCGGCCATCGCGGCCGCCGACCTCACCGTGGTGCGCGGCGATCTCCGGGCGGCGGCCGACGCCATCCGGCTCTCCCGGCGCACCCTTCGCACGATCAAGGGGAACCTGTTCTGGGCGTTCGCGTACAACGTGGCTGCGCTGCCGGTCGCCGCGGCGGGGTTGCTGAACCCGATGCTCGCCGGCGCCGCGATGGCCTTTTCGTCGGTGTTCGTGGTGACAAATAGCCTGCGGCTCCGGCGGTTTCGCCCGATCGCGGGCAGCGATCACCTCGGTGCGTCCGCGCCATCCGAACGGCAGCGCGTCGACGTGAATGCCGCCCCCTGACCGCGTGCTCCGCCGAGAGGACTGCACCCCAGGAGCGGTCAGGTGCCGACCAACGGGTTGACGACCCGAAGGGCGGGGAACCAGCTGAAGTCGCGGTCGGCCGACCACAACGCGTCGACGCCGTGCGACAGGCAGATGGCGGCAATGCGTGCGTCGTGCACGCGAGGCCCGACCACCGGTGCGGACCGGAGGAGCGAACCGAGCCGTTCCGCGTGGTCCGGGCCCTCGCCGATGAGGTGGACGCCCGGTGCCTCGACCAGGGCCTGGACGGCGGAGAGCACATCGGCCACCGGGCTCGGCGGGTCGTAGATGCGCGGATGGGTGACGACCGCGAGGAACTCATGAATGCAGGGCCATGGCACCGCACAGCCGCCCGGGGCGGTGGCAGCGCGCTCGAGAACCGTGGCGGCGACCCGGTGGTGTGGCGAGTCCTCGCGGTGGGCGTAGACGAGAAGGTTCGTGTCGAGCGCGATCACCGTCCCGCCCGCGACGGTCTCGCCGACTCGGCCAGGCCATAGCTGGCGTCGATGGCGTCTGCCGGCTCGAGACCGACCACGAGCCCGCGGCCGGCGACGGTGGGAAAGTGGAAGTCGACTCGGGCCGCATGACGCCGGCGTTCGACCTCAGAGCGCAGCCCGCTGACGATGAGGTCGCGAAGCGTCGTGCCCTGCTGCCGCCCCAGCCGCTTGGCCTCCTCGGCGAGCGCGTCGGGGATCATCACGGTCGTCTTCATACGGCCAACCGTATCGTCTCAACCGTACTGCCGTACCACGCCTCGCGTGTCCGGCCTGCGCTGTTCAGGCAGTGTGGTCGCGCAGATAGCGGCCGAAGTGGGGGACGGTGAAGGCGATCCGGCCACGCTCACCGGAGTAGATGAGTCCCTTCTTCAACAACCCGTCACGCGCGGGCGACAGAGACTGCGGCTTGCGCCCGAGGTGCGCGGCGACATCAGCGGTCGGTATCGCGCCCACCGACGGTACGGCGGATGACGGTCCGGCGCTGGTCGCCGGCACGGCGTCCGCGGCATCCGGCTCGCCGAGCCCGGCCGCGACATCCGCCATCGCCCGCAGGTACTCCCGCTCCCCTGGCGTGGCCCGCTCGAACCGCGACCCGAAGAACCCGACGGCCAGTTCGGCCTCCGCCTCGGCCGCAGCGACTGCCACGTCATCCGCGGCGATCGGCGAGCGTGGCGCGACATCCCACACCGCCTTGCCGTACGCCTGGATGAAGTACGGGTACCCCCCGGTGGCCGCATACATCGCGGCCAGGGCATCGTCGTCGAACTCGGCGTCTTCTTCCGCAGCCGGCCGGGCCAACGCCGCGTCGGCCGCCGCCCGGTCGAGCCGGTCGATACGGGCGTAGCGAAACAGCCTCTCCGAGTAGGACTTCGACGCCGAAAGTACCGCCGGCAGATGGGGCAGCCCGGCGCCGACGACGATCACCGGCAGCCGGGACTGGCCGATCTCATGTGCTGCGGCGCACAGCGCCGACACGTCATCCGGCCCGAGGTCCTGCATCTCGTCGACGAATACCGCGATACCCCGACCGGTGTCGGCCGCCATCCCACCAATGTCGGAGAGCAACTCGACGAGGTCGATCTCGACATCCCCGGAGTCGGCCCGCCCGGGCACCGACGGGACGGTGATGCCCGGGTTCCACCGGTCACGAGCCGCGCCGGCCGAACGTCGTCCACGGGTCCCACCTGGGATGCCGGCTGCCCCCCTGCCCCCGCGAGCGGTCGACATCGGCTCCCGCTGGGCGAACGAGCGCACCACGCCGAGCGCATGGTCGCCCACCCCGCCGGCCGGCCCGAGCTCGCGCACCGCCTGGTGCACGGCCGAGGCGAGCGGGCGGCGCAGCGACTGGTCGGGCCGGGCCTCGAACTTGCCCGTGCCCCAACCGGC
>JBOFJB010000360.1:0-7811 GCA_051650465.1 Dermatophilaceae bacterium
TGGGTGCAGCGATGCGTCATCTGCCGCTGTCGGTCGTCCGGAGGATCATCTGAGATGGCCCGGGTGGTGCTCACGTCACGGCTGCCAGGCACCGGGCCGGAGCGGGTCGCCGCCGTGCACGAGCAGGTCTACCACGACGAGCACGGCGTGATGCCCCGCGCCGACCTCGTCGCCGTGGTGGCCGGTGTCGACGCCGTGGTGTGCACCCTGGCCGACCGGATCGACGCCGAGGTGCTCGATGCTGCGGGGCCGTCGCTGCGAGCGGTGGCCAACGTCGCGGTCGGCCATGACAACGACGATCTCGCGGCGTGCGCCGAGCGCTCCGTGACGGTGACCAACACCCCCGGCGTGCTGACCGATGCCACCGCCGACCTCGCGGTAGCCCTTCTGCTGATGGTGACCAGGGGCCTCGGCGCGGCTGATCGGCGCGTGCATGCCGGCATCCCATGGCGGTTCGGGATGACGCTGAATCTTGGGATGTCGTTGCGCGACAAGACGATCGGGATCGTCGGGCCAGGCCAGATCGGGTTGGCGGCGGCCCGCCGGGCGCACGCGTTCGGTCTGCGGGTGCTGCTCTCCGGCCGATCGGCGCCCGATCGCGCGGATGTCACCGCGGTAGCCGCTCGGGTCGTCGACCTGCCGACGCTGCTCGCCGAGGCCGACGTCGTGTCGCTGCACTGCCCGTTCACCCCGGACACTCGGCACCTGCTCGGTGCCGCGGCCTTCGCCCGGATGAAGCGCACGGCCTACCTGGTCAACACCTCGCGCGGGCCGGTGGTCGACGAGGCGGCGCTCGTCTCGGCGCTGGATGCAGGTGAGATCGCGGGTGCCGGGCTCGACGTCTTCGAGCACGAGCCGGCGGTGCACCCGGGCCTGCTCGGCCGCGACGACGTGGTGCTGCTGCCGCACCTGGGTTCGGCCACCTGGGAGACCCGCACCGCGATGGCCGACCTCGCGGTCGACAACGTGCTCGCCGTGCTGCGCGGAGACCCGCCACTCACCCCGGTCCACCACCGACCCGAGCCGCCGCCGACCTGAGCCACCTCCATCCGCCGACGTGGGTGAGTCTCGCCGTCCAGCCGACGGTTCTCACCCGCGTTCGCTCAGGTGAGGCAGCCCTCGAGGGGATGTCGCGTCAGAGGGTGACCAGATTCCGGGGGCGTGCCGCGCGGACCGCACGGAGCGGCACCGAGCGGTCGAACGTGACCAGTTGGCCACCGTGTTCGACGGCCAACGCCAGCAAGTAGGCGTCGGTAACCTGTTTCGGCCCATGGATCTTCGTGTGGTCGAACGCCTGCTCGTCGAGCAGGCTGACCGCGCACGGCCAGGGTTCGTGGTGCTCGGTCCTCGTGGCGCGGGCCAGCCGCGCGACCGCCTGCCCCGGGGATACGGGGCTGGGATAGCGCGGCTGGCTGATCACCCGGACGAAGCCGTTCTGGGTGATGGCGCACGACGCCCACCCCCGAGGCGCCTGGACCGTGAACCACGACCTCGCTCGCGGGTGGTCAGCATGGTCGGCATCGAGCAGGGCGAGGAGGACGTTGACATCGAGCAGGGCGCGGGTCACGCCTCGTCCTCGCGCAGCTGGTCGATCAGTTCGTTGGTCACGGTCGGGCCCCGGTGCGGGAAGGGTTCGAAGCCGAAGAACGACTCCGTGCGGTCGCCCGGCCCAGCGTTCAGGCCCCGACGCGCAAGGTCGGAGAGCACCTGCCCGGCCGTCCGGTGCTCGCGGCGCGCGCGCTCACGGACCGCGTGGAGTACGTCGTCGTCGATCGCCAGCGTGGTGCGCATGCATCAGATCCTATCCGCAGTGATGCACTGCGACGTCGGTACGTCCCCGAACGACTCGGCATCTCGCCCGTGGAGAGCACCGGCGGTCACTGCCTCATGTTGGCGCCGCCCCAAGCGGCTCGCCGACGCACTGCTGGCCGGCCACGAGTAACCCAGACGTACATGGACGTACGCTCGCGTCCATGACCACGATGGCGTGTCCGAGATGCGTCGCCGGCTGCGCGAGGCGGTCGACCTGGCCCGCGCTGGCGAGGATGTCAATCTCACGGTGCACGGTGAGGTGGTCGCGGTGTTGACGCACCCAGAGGCGCTACGGAGCCGCCGCCGGACCCCGGCTGTCGACCAGGCTGGGGATGTCGTGGCGAGGCTTCATCGGGCGCGCGACGTGAACGGCCCGGTCCGCACCGGGATCGCTCGTCGCGGGGCCACCACACAGGTCGCCGAGATCCGGATGGGCCGCGACGTTCGGTGATCCTCGCCGTCGACGTCGCGGTCAGAGGTGGCGGTGCATGACATGCAGGCCGACCCGGCCGTGGCGGCGTGACTCGAACGCCTCGGGCACGGTGCCGATGATCGTGAAACCCAGTTGCTGCCACAAGGTCACCGCCGCCGCGTTGGTCTCGACCACCGCGTTGAACTGCATTGCCGCGTAACCGTTCTCACGAGCCCAGTCGATCACCCATTCGCCGAGCGCCCGGCCAATGCCTCGGCCACGAGCGGCCGGGTCCACCATGAACGCGGCCGTGGCGACGTGCGCACCTCGCCCGGCTCGGTTCGGCCCGGCCTTCGCGGACCCGAGGAGCCCCCCGCCAACGCCGTCGACGGCCACCACCGTCACCCCGGGCGACGGTTCGTCCCACACCGCGCGCACCGACTGCTCGTCGTGGGCGTCGGGATAAGCGTAGGTCTCGCCGTCGCCGACCACCGAGTGGAACACCGGCACGAACCAGGCCCAATCGCCCGCCTCGATCGGGCGGATGACGGGCAGGGTCGTCATCCGGCGTGTTCGCCGGCGGTGTCGTCGACTTGCGACGTCTCGATGGTGAAGCCGTGCGTGCGGAGTCGGTCGACGAGCGGAGCACCGATGCCGGTCGCCGGCGTGAGCACGCCTGCGGCAGTGGGCAGTTGCGCCTCGTCGAGGGCGAGCGCGAGCGCCGACTGGCCGAACATCACCGCGGTGCCGGTGTACCCGGGGTCGTACGGCGCGGCCACGGTGGTGCGGTACCGGCGGACGTCGGACGCCTCGGTGGTCACCTCGAGACGGAACCGGCCGGCCGCCATGGTCGCCTCGCTCGGCCCGTCGCCCGGAGCCGGCAGCATCCGGTCGAGCAGCGCACGAGTGGGCGAGAACGTGAGACCGCCAAGGACGGCGCCCAGCGCGACCGTCATCGCCCCTGCGCCGACCGCTCCCTTCGGCCCAGGGCCGAAGTCGACATGCTCGGAGTACCGGAACGACGGCCCGTAGCCGAGCAGCGATGCCGTGCGCGCCACGACCCGGGTGTTGAACCCGGCCATCACGAACGGCCCGGTGAAGTTCCCGGTGTGCGGATCGCGGCGCACCGGTGCCGCACGCCGGGCTCGCCGGAAGGTCGTCACGACGCTGCTCAACGGGCTCGAGGGCCGACCGGCAGCACCGGCGGGTGTATCGAGGCGCTCCGGGCGTGGCCCGTCGGCCAGCGCGTACTGGTCGCCGACGATGCGGCGGGACGCGGCATCCCGGCGCATCTCGATCGCCTGGTTGCGCCCGGAGTCGATGGTGCCGCCGCTGAAACCGCCTTTCATGCTGCGCACGGCGAGGGCGGTACGCCCCGGCTCGGCGCCGGCGGCCCGGGCAGCCTCGACCGCGAGCAGCGCACCGAGATCGCTTGGCACCGAGTCGAACCCGCAGGCGTGCACGATGCGGGCGCCGGTCTTGCGGGCGACCTCGTGGTTGCGCGCCACCGAGTCGTGCACGAACAACACCTCACCGGTGAGGTCGCAGTAGTGCGTGCCGGATGACGCGCACGCGGCGGCCAGCGCGACGCCGTACCTCGCGTACGGGCCTACCGTGGTGGCGACCACCCGGGTGCGGGCGGCGAGCTCGGCGACGGCGGCGTCATCCAGGGTGTCGACGACGAGCACCGGCCAGGAGGATGCGGCGCCCGGAAGGTCGGCCACCAGCGCCTCGAGGCGCTCGCGCGAGCGACCCGCAAGGGCGATGCGCACGGCATCCGGTGCATGCTCGGCGAGGTGCCGGGCGGTGAGCCGGCCGACGAAGCCGGTGGCCCCGACGAGGACGATGTCGAACTCACGGTCGGATGCGCTCATCCACCCAACCTAGCGGCGGACGTGAGGTGGCGCGGCGTTGTCTATGGATTTTGCAAGATCAAGACTATGGAAATTGAAAGTTTAGTCTTACGGTTTGTGCAAGGCTAAGGTCGACGGCGGTCGCCCGGCGGGAGTGAGGTCTGAACAGATGGTCGTTGGCTCGGGGTATCGCGAACGGGTCGTCGACGGCGAGCTCCACGAACGCCTCGGCGCTATCGGGGCGGTCCTGGTCGAGGGGCCGAAGGCGTGCGGCAAGACCGCGTCCGCCACCCAGGTAGCACGGACGACGTACCGGCTCGACATCGACCGAGCTGCTCGTGACGCAGCCTCCGTGGCGCCTGAGCTACTGCTCGACGATCCGGCTCCGGTGCTGTTGGACGAGTGGCAGCTGGTGCCGACCTTGTGGGACCACGTACGGCGAACTGTCGACGACCGCTCACCAGCGAAGGGCCTGTTCGTCCTGACGGGGTCAGCAACGCCGCGGGACGACGTCAGTCGCCACTCCGGTGCTGGTCGTATCGCGGTGATCCAGATGCGGCCGATGTCGCTTGTCGAGTCGGGTCACTCCACCGGTGTGGCATCGCTCGAGGTGTTGATGGACGGCGGTCCGGTCGCTGCCCGTGACACCGGGATGTCGGTGCCTGAGCTCGTCAACCGCATCTGTGTCGGCGGATGGCCGGCCCTGCTCGACGCCACCACCAAGGATGCCGGTCGCTGGCTGAGCGACTACCTCAGCCAGATCGTCCTGGTCGACGTCCAGGCGCTCGGGGAACGCCGACGCGACCCGGACAACATCCGCCGGCTCTTGTCCTCGTTGGCTCGCAACGTTGCAACATCGGCCAGGGTCACGGCTCTCGCCAAGGACGTCGGTGGTGCGGAGGGCCCGGTTGCGCGGGCCACCGTCGACGGGTACCTCGACTCGTTACGCCGCCTGCGCCTGATCGAGAACTCGCCGGCCTGGGGTCCGCACATGCGGTCGGCCACGCCCTTGCTGTCCTCGCCCACGCGCTACTTCGTTGATCCCTCCCTGGCCGTTGCGGCGCTTGGCCAAGGTCCGAACCAGCTCCTCGGGGACCTGAACGCCACCGGCTACCTGTTCGAGAACCTCGTCGTGCGCGATGTTCGCATCTACGCCCAGCGGCTTGGTGGCGTGGTCCACCACTGGAGGGACCAGAACCAGGACGAGGTCGACATCATCGTGACCCTGCCGGACGGCCGGTGGGGTGCCTTCGAGGTGAAACTGAACCCGGAGAGTGCCGACAAGGCCGCCACCTCGTTGTTGGCCTTCGCCCAGAAGGTCGACCACACCAGGGTCGGCGCGCCGACGGCACTAGGGGTGATCACGTCGACCGGGTTCGCCTACCGCAGGGATGACGGCGTCAGCGTTCTTCCGATCGGTGCCCTCGGGCCGTGACCGGGCCTGGAGCGCACCGACGCCGTCCCGTACCGAGCCGATCCGACACTGCGGTCCGGGGTAGGCGGCAGTGCGCTGCTCGACGGCGGCTCTGTTCCCCGGGCACGGGCGGCGACCGGCAACCGTGAGCCGGTCGTCATCCGGCCGTCGAGGGGTGCTCGGCCGCGACCGTCATCCGGTACCGCTGCACCGCCTCGCTCGCCGCCGGGTTGTCGGTGGGGTCGACCATGACGTCGATGAGCAGCACCCGGCTGAGCGGGCAGCCCTGCGCGCGAACGGCATCCACCGCCTGGACCAGCCCGAGGACCACCTCGGCCGGCGAGGCGACCCGAGGCACCTCGAGGTCGCGCCCGGCGGCGAGCCGGAGCAGGTCGGGCCGGTAGGTGCGAGCGGCGGCCGACCAGTACCCGGTGCCCGACGCGTCGCCGCCGTCGGTGACCCACCCGTCGAACACGCCTGCCGCCCGGAGGATCTGGCCGGTGAGCCAGTCGTGGGGGAGCACGCAGGTGCGGGCGCGGTCCAGGGACGACGGCTCCGAGACATCGTCGAGCATGCCTCCGGCAGTAGCGGACTCGTAGGCCGACCACCAGTGCCGTGGGTCGACCTCGGTGCTGTCGGGGTGGGTGGCGCGGCCGGTGCGCAGGACCTCGCCGGTGGCTGCGTCGCATACCACGACCTTGCAGGACAGGGTGGAGGTGTCGACGCCTGCGACACGTGTTCGGCCGGTCATCGCATTCCCTTACCTCGGTATCGGTGGCCAGTGGTCGTCCTCCATCGTGGACACGTCATCGTGGACACGCGGTGGCACGGACGCGCTAAAGCCAACGGTGACGGCTCGCCACCGGAGAGGTGCGGGTGCCGCCGGGGTCGTCTTCCGTCGGCCGGTGCCGCTCGCTTATCTTTAGCGCGTGAACTCAATGGGCCCGGCTCCGGGCTCGCAGGCGTCGCTTCGGGAGATGAACCGCCTGCGGGTGCTCGATGCGCTGCGCGAGCACGGGTCGCTCACCCAGGTCGAGGTGGCGGCGGCCACGGGGCTCTCCGCAGCCACCGTCTCCAACCTCGTCAAGGACCTGCACGCCGCCGGCGCGGTCCATCTCAGCCCGAGCATCCGCAACGGCCGGCGGGCGGTCCAGGTCTCGGTGGTCTCCTCGCGCGGGCTGCTGGCCGCGGTGGCGTTCCGCGACCGGGACGTGCGGGTGGCAATCGGTACCAGCGCCTCGGAGATGGTCAGTAGTACCCGCATGCCGCTCCCTGCCGACCATGCGGCCGATGAGGGGATGACGCGCGCCGTTCGGCTCGTCCACGAACTGGTCGAGAACAGTGGCCGTCTGCTCTCCGATCTGCGCTCGGCCGTGGTCGGTCTGCCGGCACCGATCGACAGTGTGTCGGGCATGGTCGGCTCCGTGGGCGTCCTGCCCGGCTGGACCGGCGTGGACGTCGCGTCGGCGATGGCGGACGCTCTCCATGTTCCTATCCAGCTCGACAACACCGCCAACCTTGCTGCCCTGGGTGAGGCGGAAGTCGGTGCGCTACAGGGGGTTTCGAACGGCATCTTCATCAAGGCGTCATACGGTGTCGGTGCCGGCCTGATCCTCGGAGGTGAGTTGTTCCGCGGGCATGCCGGGACTGCGGGCGAGATCGGCCACGTGACGGTCGACGAGGGCGGGCCGATGTGCCGCTGCGGTAACCGGGGCTGCCTGGACGCCTTCGTCGGAGCCCAGGCGATGCTCGGTGCGCTGCGCAACACTCACGGCGCCTTGACGCTGCGGGACGTGATCGGGCGAGCCCTGGATGGCGACGCCGGCTGTCGGCGCGTGCTCGAGGATGCCGGACGGTACCTGGGTGTCGCGGTCGCCGGTGTGGTGAACCTGCTCAACCCGCAGGTCGTGGTGCTCGGTGGTCAGGTGGCCCGGGTCGGCGAGATGATTCTCGTCCCGATGCGTGAGGCGATCGAGCGGTGTGCGATCCCCAGTGCCGCTGCGACGGTCGAGGTTCGGGTCGGCGCGCTCGCGGCGGACGAGGCCGACGTCGTCGGCGCGCTAGCCCTCGCGGACGCCCAGCGTGCCGCAGAGGACCGGGCCGCGCTCGCCGTCGGATGAGCGGCCGTGACCGTTTCGTTGTCTTCTTTTCTTGTATTCAAGCCTTGACGTCAAGCGAGCCCAGGAGTTGAATTCGCCCTAGCGCCGCATCAACGACGTTGCGGCCGCGATACGGCACAGGAGGCCGCGCATGACCACACGACACATCCGCTGGGCAGGCGCGGCGAGCGCACTCGTCCTCGCCGCATCCGCCCTGTCAG
>JBOFJB010000361.1:0-2767 GCA_051650465.1 Dermatophilaceae bacterium
AGATCGGCGGGCTGCTCCGGGCCCGGGGGATGGAGACCGCCATCTACCGGGTCAAGGCGGTGGAGGCGATGGCCACCCTCGACGCCCCGTTCGTCGCGCACTGGCTGGGGTATCACTTCGTCGTCGTCGAGCGGGTCACGGCCACACACGCCACGATCATGGACCCGATGGTCGGCCGCACCCGGATCTCCCACGAGCGGCTCGCGGCGGACTTCAGCGGTCAGGTGCTGCTCGCCCGACCCGCGCCGGGCTTCGAGGACCGGCGCCGGCCCCGGTTCGCGGTCTGGCGATCCAGCCCGGTGTGGCCGCCGGCGACCGGGTGGACCTACGCCGCCCTGGTCGCTCTCAGCGTCCTCGTCTTCGCCTTCACCCTCGCCGTCCCGATACTCACCGCCCGGCTCGTCGACGCCGCCCTCACCGACGGCCTCGACCTCGCCTCCGCACTCGCCGTGCTCGGCGCCGTCGCCACCGGGTTCGTCGTGGTCCAGGTCGCGCGCGCGTTCGTCGCGGTGCGCCTGGTGCGAGCGGTGAGTTGGCAACTGCTCAACACCACGTTCGAGCACCTCGTGCGGCTTCCGCTCGGCTACTTCGTCAGCCGGCCGCCCGGGGAGTTGATGTACCGCCTGAACAGCATGAACCAGGTGCGCGACATCATCGCGACCAAGCTCGTCCAGGGTGCACTCGACACCCTCACCCTGCTCGTCCTCGTCGGCTACGTCACCTGGGTATCGGCACCGCTCGGGCTCGCCGTCTCGGCGGTCACCGCCGTTGTCGTCGGCGTCCTCGTCGTCAGCCGCCGGGTGGTCAAGGAGACTGTCGACACCGAGGTTCACCACAACACCCGGACGCAGAGCATCCAGCTCGACGCGGTGGTGTCGATCACCAGCCTCCGGGTCGGCGGCTACGCCGCCACCTACCTCGACGACTGGCGTACCGAGTACCGCGAGGCGCTGCGCGCGATGGTGCGCCGGATGCAGGTGCAGCAGGGCTGGGTCGGTGGTGTCGTCGCGGGGATGCAGGCATTCGCGCCACTCGCCATCCTCGTCACCGGCATGACTTGGGCTCGCGACGGGGTAGTGACCGCCGGTGAGGCGGTCGCGGTGCACGGTGTCGCCGGGCTGCTGTTCGCCATGGGGGCCTCGGTCGTGCAGAGCGCCACCGACGCGACAGTGGCCGGTCGGTATCTCGAACGCGCCGAGGACATCTTGGCCTACCCACCCGAGCGTCGTGGCGGACGGGTCCGGCACCTTCCGCACGCCGGCATCGACCTTGACGACGTCGGGTTCCGTTACACCCCGCACTCACCAGACGTGGTGCGCGGCGTCACCACCCGGTTCGGTCCCGGAGCGGTCGTGGCGGTCGTCGGCGAGTCCGGCTCGGGGAAGACCACGCTCGGCAAGATTCTCTGCTCGCTGCACGAGCCGACGAGCGGCGTCATCCGGTTCGGTGGGATACCCGTCGGTGACCACGACCTCGAGGCGCTGCGGCGCCAGATCGGCTACATCCCGCAGGAGGGCTACCTGCACAACCGGACCCTCGCCGACAACCTCGTTCTCGGCACGGGCACCTCACCCGAGGACGCCATCGCGTTCTGCCGCGCCTTGCCCTTCCTCGACTTCGTCGAGGAACTCCCGATGGGGTACCGCACCGTGGTCTCGGAACTGGGCACCAACTTCTCCGGTGGCCAGCGCCAGCGCATCGCGATCGGGAAGGCGCTGCTGCGCCGCCCGCGGATCCTGGTTCTCGACGAAGCGACCTCCGCCCTCGACAACGCCAACCAGCGTCTCGTCCACGAGGCCATCGCCGCGCTCGAGTGCACCCAGATCGTCATCGCCCATCGGCTCTCGACCGTCGTCGACGCCGACCAGATCATCGTCCTCGCCGACGGCCGGATCGAGGAGTTCGGCACCCACGACGAACTCTCTCGGCGCGACGGCGCCTACGCACGGCTCTTCGGAGCCGGGACGGAGCCGGTCCGTGGATAAGGTCACCCAGGCCGTCGTCGACCACCTGCACGATCGCCTCGTCGCCGCCGTCCGGTCGGTTCCGGGCGTCGACCGCGAGGTGCTGGTGCGTTCGGCCCGCGAGTGCGTGGCGCACCGGATGCAGCTGCTCCTGCCGCGGGTGTTTATTGTCGAGTTCCATCGCGCGCGCGAGGCGTGGGGCCTCCCGGCCGACCCCGGCGCGACGACGGCGACTCGGCGCTTCCTCGAACACCTCGGGCCCGACACGGTTGCCGGCTGGTCGCGTCGGTACCCCGCCTTCGAGACGCTGCTGCACCAGGTGGCGACCGCGTCGGCCGCCCATGTCAGCGAGGTCGCGGGTCACTGGCTCACCGACCGCGCCGACGCGGCGTCCCTCGGCATCGGCGACGGCCGGGCTGCGGTGACCCGTATCGAGCACCTCGGCGGCGATGCCCACCGGCACGGCCGGATGGTCGCCGCGGTGCACCTCGCCGACGGGTCCCGGGTCGTCTACAAGCCGCGCGGACTCGGCCCCGAGGTGCTCGTGCGTGACTGTCTCGGCATCCTTGCTGATGAGCTCGATCCCGTTCTTGCACAGTGCGCCCCGCTGTCCTTCGATCGCGGCAGCCACGGCTGGCAGAAGGAGGTGGTCGCGGCCCGGGCACCCGACCACCGCGCGGTGCCCGAGTTCTACCGGCGGCTCGGCTCGGCCTCTGCCCTGCTCACCGCACTGGGTGCGACCGACATGCACCACGAGAACGTCGTGGCGGCCGGCCGTCATCCGGTGCTGCTCGACCTCGAGA
>JBOFJB010000362.1:0-1681 GCA_051650465.1 Dermatophilaceae bacterium
TCAGAAGCCGAGGCGCTGCAACTGGCGCGGGTCGCGCTGCCAGTCCTTGGCGATCTTGACGTGCAGGTCGAGGTGGACCCGCTGCCCGAGCAGCGCCTCGATCCCGCGCCGCGCGTTCGTGCCGACGTCACGCAACCGGGCCCCACCTCGGCCGATGACGATGGCCTTCTGGCTGTCCCGCTCGACGAACACGTGGACCCGCACGTCGAGCAGCGGGTTGTCATCCGGGCGCCCCTCGCGCGGCACCATCTCGTCGACGACGACGGCGAGACTGTGCGGCAACTCGTCGCGCACGCCCTCCAGCGCCGCCTCGCGCACCAGTTCGGCGACCATCACCGCCTCGGGCTCGTCAGTCAACTCACCATCCGGGTAGAGCGGCCCAGGAGACGGCGGGAGGTGCTCCGAAAGCAACCGCGCGACGTCGTCGACCTGGGCGCCGCCAGTCGCCGAGCACGGGACGATGGCGGCCCAGTCGCCGAGCCGGTCGATCGCCACCAGGTGCGCGGCCAGCCGGCCCCGGTCGACGGTGTCGCTCTTGGTCGCCACGGCGATCACCGGGGTGCCGCGCCCGCCCATCACGTCGATGAGCTCGGCCGCGATGAACTGGTCGCCCGGCCCGACCCGCTGGTCCGCGGGCAGGCAGAACCCGATGACGTCCACCTCGAGCAGCGTGGCCCGCACCAGGTCATTGAGCCGCGCCCCCAGCAGCGTGCGCGGCTTATGCAAGCCGGGGGTGTCGACGAGGATCAGTTGGCTGGCGTCGGTGGTGACGATGCCCCGGATGGTGTGCCGAGTGGTCTGGGGCTTGCTGGACGTGATCGCCACCTTGGCACCGACCAGGGCATTGGTCAGCGTCGACTTGCCCGCATTGGGCCGGCCCACCAGACACGCGAACCCGGCCCGGTAGGCGGGCGGAGTCATCCGCACGTCGCCCGTCGTCTCCGCGTCGGCCGAGGTACCTACATCGTCCGCTGTCCGCGTATCGCGCTCTCTCCGTGGGTTGTTCGTCATCCGGCACGCTCCTCGGCGACCTCTTCGGTGGCGACCGCGGGCTCGACCCGTTCGACGACCACGGTGGCGACCCGATGCCGCCGGCCGGACATCCGCTCGGCGGTGAGGCGCAGGCCAGCGACCTCCGCAGTCGACCCGAGGATGGGCACCCGCCCGCTCACCTTGCCAATCAACCCACCGACGGTGTCGACCTCGTCGTCGTCGAGGTCAACCTCGAACAGCTCGGCCAGGTCGTCAACGTGCATCGTGGCCGACACCCGCACTCGCCCGTCGTCGAGCGACTCGAGTTCGGGGGTCTCCCGGTCGTACTCGTCGGTGATCTCACCGACGATCTCCTCGAGGATGTCCTCGATAGTGACCAAGCCGGCCGTGCCGCCGTACTCGTCGACGACCACCGCGAAGTGGGTCTGGTCGCGCTGCATCTCACGCAGCAGATCGTCGACCGGCTTGCTCTCAGGAACGAACGGCATCGGCCGCATCAACTCGGTGACCATGATCTCGCGAGCCGACGGGTCGGCGTTGAGCCGGCGCACGACATCCTTGAGGTACAGCAGGCCGAGGATGTCGTCGACGTCGCTGCCCACCACCGGGATTCGCGAGAACCCCGACCGGATGAAGAGGTTCATCGCCTGCCGGCAACGCCGGTCGTCGGGCACGGTGACCATGTCGG
>JBOFJB010000363.1:0-3572 GCA_051650465.1 Dermatophilaceae bacterium
GAAGGGTGGATATCAGAGGTATGGCGACCGACTACGACGCTCCGCGTAAGACCGACGACGAGTTGTCCGAGGACTCCATCGAGGAACTCAAGAACCGTCGCGTCGACACTCGTGCCTCAAGCGTCGACGTTGACGAGACCGAACAGGCCGAGGGTTTCGAGTTGCCGGGGGCGGACCTGTCCGGGGAAGAACTTTCCGTTCGGGTGCTCCCGCGGCAGGCCGACGAGTTCACCTGCGCGCGGTGCTTTCTCGTCCATCACCGCAGCCAGTTGGCCAGCGAATCCGGCGGGGTCCTGGTGTGCCGGGAGTGTGCGGCCTGAGCGGGCGGTCGCGATGACTCGCCCGGACGGGACGGACCAGGTCCGCGTGCCGGTTCACCGGATCGGCCCCGGCGCTGCGCTCCCGGCCTACCGCACTGATGGTGACGCCGGTGCTGACCTGACCAGCGCCGCAGAGGTCGTGTTGCGACCCGGCGAGCGCGCTCTCGTCCCGACCGGTGTCGCCCTCGCGTTGCCGCCTGGCACGGTCGGTCTGGTCCATCCGCGGTCCGGCCTTGCCGCCCAGCACGGTGTGACTGTGGTCAACGCGCCGGGTACCGTCGATTCGGGCTACCGCGGCGAGATCCTCGTCAACCTCGTCAACCTCGACCCTGACACGCCGTTCACCGTGCGGGTCGGCGATCGCATCGCCCAACTCGTCGTGCAACGCTATCTCCACAGCGAGTTCGTGGATGTCGATGTACTCCCGGTGGGCGAGCGGGGCATGGCGGGCCATGGGTCGACCGGCGGGCTCGGTGCGGCAGCCACGTCGTCCGAACCTCAACCACCCGACCGGGAGACCATGCAGTGAGTGTCCTTGACAAATTCCGCCGACGTGGTGGCCCCGAGGTCCGCCCCTCTGACGATGACGTTGTGGACGTCTCGGACGATGACGCCGGGCCGACGACCGGCCCCCGGGCCGGCGGGCCGTTCGACCGGGCCGAGGTCGACGGCCCCGACGGCCGGGTCGACCTCGGGGCCCTGTGGCTTCGCGGCGTCCCCGGTCTGGAACTCCGGCTCGAGCTCGACCAGCAAACTCGTGAGGTGCACGCCGCAACCGTGGTGATCGGCGAATCGGCACTACAACTCCAGGCGTTTGCCGCCTCGAGGTCGAGCGGCCTCTGGGGCGAGATCCGCACCGAGATCGCCGCCACCGTTGCGGCTCAGGAGGGCACCGTCGAGGAGGTCGACGGCGTCCTTGGCGCCGAGCTCCGGACGCGGATGCCGTCCGTAGACCGAGAAGGCCGGACTGTCTTCGCGCCGGCCACGTTCCTCGGGGTGGACGGCCCACGGTGGTTCCTTCGTGGCGTGCTCTCTGGGAGGGCAGCCATCGACGTCGAGGCGGCGCGTCCACTGCTCGCGGTGATGCGCGATATCGTGGTCGTCCGGGGGCCTCAAGCGATGGCCCCCCGTGAGTTACTCCCGCTCACCCTTCCCCGCGACGACCACGCGACGGATGCCGAGGACGGCGGCACCGACGAGCAGCCCAATACCGACCCCTTTGAGCGTGGGCCCGAGATCACCGAGGTGCGCTAGGTGGGCGTGCGTCAGCGTTTCCGCGATCTGACCAGGACCGCGATCGAGCACGCCGCCGATGAACTTCGGGAGCAGTCCGCCGATCAGGGTGGTGACAAACTCACTGACCTGACGGTTCGTCAGCCGGCGACCGTCTGCGGCGCGGTACGAACGGTCACCTTGCCCGCGAGGCGGGGCGTGCCGGCGCTGGTCGCTGAACTGTGGGACGGCAATGGGTCGGTTGACCTCGTCTGGGTCGGCCGGCGGGCGATCGGTGGCATCGTGCCGGGCGTCTTCCTCCGTGCCCGGGGTCGGGTGACTGTCGTCAAGGGAAGGTCGACGATCTTCAACCCGTCCTACGAGATCGTTCCTGCGCCATGACAGCGGCTCACCAGAGTGCGCAGACGGTGGAGGTCGTCATCCGGGCCCGTCTGGCCGCGGCGTTGGGTGGCTGGCGAGGCTCGGTCGAGACTGCCTTGCCGACCGTCGTTTTCGTCGTGCTCTGGACATGGCGACGGGACGTTGCGGTGGCAGCCGGTGTGGCGCTCGGCACTGCCGTGGTCCTTGCCGTGCTCCGGCTGGTCCAGCGGTCGCCGCTGACCCACGTCCTGGGGGCAGTGTTCGCCACGGCGGTCGCGGCGTTCTTCGCCCTCCGGTCCGGGCGCGCCGAGGATGCCTTCCTTCCGGGAATCCTGTTGAGCGCCGGCTTCTTGGTGAGCAGTGTCCTGTCGATTGCGTTGCGCTGGCCGGCGGTGGGTTTCATCGTCGCGGCAGGTGACCCTGACGCTGTCCAGGACCCGTTCGGATGGCGCCGCGACCGCGGCATGGTGCGCGTGTGCACCCGTCTCACGTGGGTGCTCGTGGCGCTATACGTCATCCGGCTCGCCGTGATGGCACCGCTTTACCTTGCCGATGAGGTGGTGCTACTCGGGACTGCGAAGGTCGCTCTCGGCTGGCCGCTTTGGGTCGGCGCGTTGGCGGTCATGGGGTGGCTGCTGATGTCTGGTCATACCCCGGTCGAGCGCGCGGCCGATGTCGGCTCGGGGGACAGCACGCCGGCAGGCTGAACGCGTCGAGCGGCCGTGCGGCGCGGGAGTCGCGATCAGCGGCCGGCTTTGCGTTCGCGCTGATCAGTCCTCGTCGCCGCGATCGGCGGTGTCCCGCTTGTGCCGCTGCCTTGGGCTGAGCAATGACTCCAGGGCGGACTCCGCCTCGGGGGTGGTGATGAAGAGCAACTCGTCGAGCGGTTCGAGGGCGTCGTCGCGGCTCGGCGCGATCGGGCTGCCGTCCCGGATGATGCCGGTGAGAACAGTGTCGGCCGGGAAGGGCACCTCGCCGACCCGGGACCCGGCGTACGGGCTCCCGACCGGCAAGGTCATCTCGACCATCATGGCCCGGCCTTGCTGGAACTCGAAGATCCGGACGAGGTCGCCGACGCTGACGGCCTCCTCGACGAGCGCCGTCATCATCCGCGGTGTGGAGACCGCGACATCAACGCCCCACGCCTCGTCGAACATCCACTCGTTCCGCGGGTTGTTCACCCGGGCGACGGTGCGGGGCACCCCGAACTCGGTCTTGGCGAGCAGGGACAGCACGAGGTTGACCTTGTCGTCGCCAGTGGCAGCCACGACCACATCGCAGTCGGCGAGGCCAGCCTCGGACAGGGAGTCGATCTCGCAGGCGTCGGCCTGGAGCCAACTGGCCTCGGGGACCTTGGACGCACGCTCGGCATCCGCGTCGCGGTCGACGAGCAAGACGTGATGGCTACCCCGGATGAGTTCTCGGGCGATCGAGCGGCCGACGCTGCCGGCGCCCGCGATGACGACGCGCATGGGTGTCTTCCTCCGCCTCAGGTGGTGGGGGGAGCGGTGTCGAGGACTCGTTCGGCGATGGCGAGTTCGTCGCGACGGACCGCAAGGTGGAGGAAGTCACCCTCCTGATAGACCGTGTCGGGCTCTGGCAGCCGGCCTTCCCCGAGTCGGGTGAGGTAGGCGACCCGGGCGCGAGTGGCTGCCTCGA
>JBOFJB010000364.1:0-10697 GCA_051650465.1 Dermatophilaceae bacterium
CCATGAACGCATGGTTCGTCACGACGATGTCGACCTCGCGGGCCACCTCCCGAGAGCGCTCGACGAAACAGTCGCCGACGAGCGGGCACCGGGCCGCGCCCAAACACTCGTCGGAACTGACCGACACCTGCCGCCAGGCACGCTCGGAGACTCCGGGCACGAGCTCATCCCGGTCACCACTCTCAGTCACCGTGGCCCACTCCCGCAGCCGGGTCACCTCGGCGCCCAGCCTCGACACCGACCGGTCGACATCTCCCACGGTGAGCAGCGAGTCGGAGTCCGAGTCGTCCGGGAAGCCCCCGGCGAGTTTGTGCGCGCACAGATAGTTACGTCGCCCCTTGACCAGTGCATACGCCGGCCGCCGCCCGAGCAGTGCCGCCACCGCGTCGGCAAGCCGCGGCATGTCCCGGTCGACGACCTGCGCCTGCAAGGCCAGCGTCGCGGTCGCGACCACGACCGGCGAGCCGGTGTCGAACGCGTGAAGCAGCGCGGGCACGAGGTACGCGAGCGACTTCCCGGTACCGGTGCCGGCCTGGGCCAGCAGATGCTCGCGCCTCGTGACCGCCGAGGCAACCGCTCGCGCCATCTCGACCTGCCCGGCTCGCTCACTTCCCCCCACCCCTCGGACCGCAGCCGCGAGGAGATCGTCGACGGTCGGCACCCGAGCAGCCTAGGTGTAGTTGCTCATGACGTCGGTGACGGTCGGGTACACCTAAGCCGTCATCGGATGCCGCCTCTGGTTCTGCTGCGCCGGGCTCCGGTAGGCGCCGCCGGCATCCGCTGCATGAGGCCAAGCGGGCCCCGTAAGATCCGCCGATGGACCTCGTACGGCTGCTCCGCGTCCTGGCCACGACGCTTTTGGGGGTGTCCATCGGTCAGGCTGGCTTCGGGTCCGGCCTGGTCGCGGCGCTCGTCGAGAAGTCCGCGAGCGGACGGGTGGAGGCGGCGCACTCTGTCGTTGCGTATGTCGTCGTCGGGACGGCGGTGGCGTGTGTCTTCGCGGCCGCGCGCTACCGGCGCGATGGCGGGCCCGGGTGGCCGCTCTGGTTCGCGGTGTTCCTTGTCCTCGCCGCGGCGCTGCAGGTGACCCTCGGCTCGTTCGGGGTCGTCGGAGCACACGTGTTCGTCGGCGTGCTCGTGCTCTGCGCGGTGACCACGTACTGCTCCTACCTCTGGCGGCACCAACCAGCGTCCGATGCCACCCCGGGCGGCCGATGACGGGCGTCCGGCGGCCATCGACTGGTCGGCCGCGCGGGCGACGACAACAGACCGGTCACAGCAGCTGAAATGTTGGGCACGCACCCTTGTGCCACAGGAGTTTGTCGGTCACTGTTGCTCACCGCGCACGGCATCGAGCCAGTGCCTCTGCCGACTGCGAGGAGTCTCCACCCATGGCCAGATGCTGGCGCTGCCTGCTGTTCGCCATCCTCGTTGCCCTTCTTCTGGGTCTTCTCGTCCTGCCGATCTCGAAAGGACGAATCGACGACGGGCTCGCCGCCGACGCACGGACTACCCTCTCGGACGCCGGAATCGATGACGTCGAGGCCTCCAGCGACTGGGCACGGGTCACCCTGCGCGGCCCTGCTGCGCTCTCCAGCCCGGCGCTCGCTGCAGCCGAAGCGATGGAGCACCGCTCTGCCGTCAGCGATGTCCGGTACGTCGCCCTTGACGACGACGCCCCGTCATCCGACGCGGATGTCGACGTCGACATCGCTGTCGCCGCGTCCGACGCCACGCCACGAGTCCGGCTCACCGGCACCGTGCCCAGCGAGGCTGACCGTACCCGCCTGGCCGCCGCCGCGACGGAGGCGTACGGCGCCGACCAGGTCGACGACCAGCTGACGGTCAAGGGCGCCACTGACATCGAGACACCGGTCGTGTCGCGACTCGCCGCGCTGATCCCCGCGCTGGAACCCGACGTCGCCACTGCCGCGCTCAGCCTCGACCAGTCCGGGCTCACCGTTACCGGAGCCGGAGCGAGCACCGAAGCCGCTCAGCGGGCCAACTCCGCAATCGCCGCCGCGGCAGGCAACGACCCCCCGCTCGAGGTGAGCGGTACCATCGCCGCCGCAGCACCGCCACCGCCGGACAGCGCGTCGATCCAACGTGAGATCGACGCCGCGGTCCGTGCTCAGGGCATCGTCTTCGCCACCAGTTCAACCCAGTTGGCGCCGGAGGCGGTGCGGACGGTCGACCGGGTCGCCGCACTCCTCAGGACCGCACCAACCACGCGAGTCGCCATCACCGGCTTCACCGACAGTCGGGGCAGCCAGGTGGGCAACCTCGCCCTGAGCACCCGCCGCGCGGAGGCCGTCCGCGCCGCTCTCGTTCAGCGCGGCATCGCGGCATCCCGTCTTAGCGCTGCAGGTCGAGGCTCGGCGTCTCCGATCGCCTCCAACGCGACCCAGGCAGGACGCCTGCTCAACCGCCGGATCACGTTTACCGTCCAGAAGGGCTGACCAGACATGGCTTACTTCTTCAGCAAGACCTGGCTATGGTGGCTCCTGGCCGCCGTCCTGGCCGGCATCATCGCGTGGCTGCTGTGCCGGTTCGCCGGCCGAGGTACCGCGATCGCAGCGGCGACCGCAGCGGAGGAGCAGCGACGGCATCTCGTCGATGCTCGCGAACGTGTCGAGCGGCATGGCGCCACGATCTCTGAACTCAAAGACCAGTTGCGCGACCGCGATACTACGGCGACTCAGCACACCTCCCGGATCACCGAGCTCGAGTCTCAGGTCGGCGACCGCGACACCACCATCACCGGCCACACCACCCGGATCGCCGACCTCGAAGGCGCCGCCACCGAACGGGACACCCTCCGCACCCGAGTCGCCGCACTGGAGAACGAACTCCGCGACCGCGACACCGCCATCACCGGCCACACCACCCGGATCGCCGACCTCGAGGGCGCCGCCACCGAACGGGACACCCTTCGCAGCCGAGTCGCCGCACTGGAGAACGAACTCCGCGCGCGGCCTGCGCCGACGCTCGCCGTGGCGGCACCGCAGCCCACCACCGCGGAGCCTGCCGGGAGCGCGCCCGAGAACGGCCCTGACGTTGCGGCAGGATCAGCGGCTCTCGGCTTCTCGCTCACAACCGACGACCTGACCGCGGTCGAGGGCATCGGACCCAAGATCCGTGACCTGATTCACGCCACCGGTGTTCGTACCTGGCGTGCGCTATCCCGTACCGATGTCGGGGCGCTTCAGGAGATGCTCGATGCCGCGGGCCCGAGGTTCCGGGTGCACAGCCCGGAGACGTGGCCTCGTCAAGCGGGCCTGCTAGCGGACGGTCGCTGGAAGGAGTTCAAGGAACTCACCAGTTCGCTGCGAGGCGGACGCACTGTCTGAGGCCGTCACCGACGCCGCAGTACCGAAGATGGAGCGTCCGGGCGCCGGCCCGGGTCGCTCCATCTTTATCTCGCGTAGTCGTTATCTCGCATAGTCGCTGAGATCCTCGGCAAGGACCGCCCCCACCCGGGCCACGATGCGGGTGCCTTCGGCGAGGTGTTCGCTCGCGAGCACCTCGCCGGTCTCGTGGATGAGGCTGACGAGGTCACCTCGGTGGTATGGCACGAGGACGTCGACGCCGATATCCGGCTGGGGCAGTTCATCGGCGACAACAGCACGTAGCGCTTCGATACCGGTGCCGGAATGCGCCGACACCGCGATCGCATGCTTCTCGTGCCGGAGCAGCCGGTCAACCACCTCAGGGTCGGCAGCATCGGTCTTGTTGACGACGACTACCTCGGTGACGTCCGCGGCATCCACGTCGGCGAGCACGGCACGCACTGCCGAGATCTGCCCCTCCGGGTCGGGGTGCGAGCCGTCAACGACGTGCAGCAGCAGGTCGGCCTCCGCGACTTCCTCGAGTGTCGAGCGGAACGCCTCGACGAGTTGGTGCGGCAGCTGGCGCACGAACCCGACGGTGTCGGTGAGCGTGTAGAGCCGACCGTCAGGGGTCTGCGCGCGCCGGACCGTGGGGTCCAGGGTCGCGAAGAGCTGGTCCTCGACGAGCACACCCGCACCGGTGAGCCGGTTGAGCAGGCTCGACTTGCCGGCGTTCGTGTAGCCGGCGATGGCCACGCTCAGCACCTGGTTCGCCTGGCGGGCTCCGCGTTTGGTGTCGCGGACGGTCTTCATCTCGCGGATGTCGCGGCGCAACTTCGCGATCCGCGTGTTGATCCGCCGCCGGTCGAGTTCGATCTTGGTCTCACCGGGGCCACGCGAGCCCATGCCCTGGCCGCCGGCTGCTTGACCACCGGCCTGCCGGCTCATCGACTCACCCCAGCCGCGTAGCCGCGGCAACAGGTACTGCAACTGCGCGAGTTCGACCTGCGCCTTGCCCTCCTTGCTCTTCGCATGCTGGGCGAAGATGTCGAGGATCAGCGCAGTGCGGTCGATGACCTTGACCTTGACGACATCCTCGAGCGCCCGGCGCTGGCTCGGCGCGAGTTCGGTGTCGCACACCACGGTGTCGGCGCCCTCCTCGATGACGACATCACGCAACTCAACCGCCTTCCCCTTACCGAGATAGGTAGCCGGGTCGGGGTGCGGGCGGCGCTGGATGACGCCCGCCAGTACCTCCGAGCCCGCGGTCTCGGCGAGCGCGGCGAGTTCGCGCAGGCTGTTCTCCGCGTCGGCGAGCGCGCCGTCGGACCAGACAGCGGCGAGCACCACCCGCTCGAGCCGCAACTGGCGGTACTCGACCTCGCTGACGTCCTCGAGTTCGGTCGACAGGCCCGCGACCCGGCGCAGCGCCGCCCGCTCCTCACGATCGAACTGCTCGCCGTCGTAAGCGAGGTCGTTGTCCAGCACGAAGCCGGCGTCGTCGAGCGCCGCCGGGTCGACCGTGGTGTCGGTAGCGGCGAGCGCTTCGGCCCGCCCGAGAGCATGTCGTGCAGTCATGGTGTCCCTAGCGTCTCATCGTCGAACGCCCGTCGGCGAACCGATTTTCCCGGCTCACCACCGGCTCGGCGGCGCAGCCCCACCGCGTCGAAGGCCCAGAACCGATCGGGGTAGACCACCCGGCCGGTCATCCACGGCTGGTGAGCCGCGAGCAGGACGACCTGGAACGCGGCGATCGGGATCCGCTCGCTCGGGCGGAGCAGGCCGTGGTCCTGCGCGGGCTCGAACCCGAACCGGCCGTAGTAGGCCGAGGCGCCCTCAAGGATGACGCCCCACTCGCCGCGCGCGTCCGCATCGGCCACCGCGTGCCGCACAAGGGCTCCGCCGACACCGCGGCCCTGGTGGTCGGGCAGGACCGACAGCGGACTGAGCACCGGGACGGTGAGCAGCCGCTCGGGAGCGTCGACCCAGGCCCGGGTCAACATCGCGTGTCCGACGACCTCGCCGTCGTCGACCGCGACCCAGGAACGGCCCGCGTAGGCGTCATCCGCCTGGAGTGCCGCGACGAGGTCGGCGATGCGCGGGCCGTCGGGTCCGAAGGCGAGCCGGGCGACGCCGGACACCGCACCGAGTTCACTGGCGCGCTGCTCCCGGACGTCGACCATGTCTCGACCCTGTCTGCGGCCGGGCCTGCGCCGCAACCGGATAGCGTGGGGCGCGCGATGGGCGAGCAGGAGCACTACTTCACCGCCGAGCCGGCGGGAGACGGCGAACGACGACCGCTGCGGGCGCACCTCGCCGGCCGCGACGTCGCCGTCGAGGTCGCCGGAGGGGTGTTCTCGCCCGGCGGCGTCGACGCGGGCACAGCGGTGCTGCTGGACCACGTGCCGAGCCCGCCGCCATCCGGCCACGTGCTCGATCTCGGCTGCGGCTGGGGGCCGCTCGCGCTGACCCTCGCGCTGCGCTCCCCGGGCGCCGCGGTGTGGGCGCTCGACGTCAACGCCCGCGCGCTCGACCTCGTGCGCCGCAACGCCGCGGCCCTGGGCTGCGGGAACGTGCACGCCGTCACCGCCGCCGAGGTGCCGCCCGGCATCCGATTCGACGCCGTCTGGTCGAACCCGCCGATCCGGGTGGGCAAGGCGGTGCTGCACGACCTGCTGCGCACCTGGCTGCCGCGGCTCACCCCTGGCGGATCGGCGCACCTCGTCGTGCAGAAGAACCTCGGGTCGGACAGTCTCCAGCGCTGGGTCGCCTCGGAACTGCGGATGCCGTGCACGCGCCTCGCGTCCAGCCGCGGCTACCGGGTGCTCGAGGTCAGTCGCGGGCGTCCCTGACCAACGGCAGCCCGGCCGCGAGGGGGCGTCACGAGAAGACCCCGCGGCCGGACGCCCCGCCATCTCCACGTCAACCGGTGAGGTGGGCGAGGTCGACGGTGCCGTCGGCGACGAGCACGGCCGGGCCGGCGAGGTCGGCGCCACGACCCGGCCGGAGGGTCACGGTGAGCCGCCCACCCGGGACGTCGACGAGCCAGGTCGCGGCGTCATCCGCACGACCCGCCCAGAAACTCGTCGCGACCGCTGCCGCGACGGCTCCGCTGCCGCACGACCTGGTCTCGCCGACGCCGCGCTCGTGCACCCGCATCGCCAGGTGGCCTGGGCCCATCGGGCGCACCAGTTCCACGTTCGTGCCGTGCGGCGGCTCGGGCCGCACTGCCGGGCGGCGGGAGAGGTCGATGCTCTCCAACGGGACCGTCTCCGGGATCGCCACGACGGTGTGTGGGTTACCGACATCGACTGTCAGCGCCGAGTACGGGTCCGGGATGTCGTCCTCGTCGTCGAGGTGGACCAACGCGTCGAGGCCGTCGCGGAGGGCAGCGGCCTCGTGGGCCAGCCGCCACGGCCCGAGGTCGACCGTCCACTCCTCGCCCGCTCGGCGCATCTGCTTGACCCCGGCGCGAGTGGCGACGTGGAACTCGTCAGCGGTCTCCAAACCCTCCCGCCGGAGGTACTCGGCGAACACCCGGGTGCCATTGCCGCACATCTCGGCGACGGTGCCGTCGGCGTTGCGGTAGTCCATGAACCACCCGGCCAGCCCGGCCTGGGCGCGCACGGCATCCTCATCGGCCGCTCCGGTCGGCACGACCCGGATGACGCCGTCGCCCCCGATGCCGATGCGTCGGCCGGCGAGCGCCGCCGCATGCTCCGCGGTGAGTCCGAGCGTGCCGTCGAGGTCGGGCACCAGGACGAAGTCGTTCTCGGTGCCGTGCCCTTTCGTGAACGCGAGCCGATCAGTCATACCGAGGATCGTCCCACCCCGAGCGGCGGATGACGGTCGCGGCCTCCTCGACCATGGCTGTTACCTGGCCATCCAGCCCCGATGCGAAGGCATCACACCAGCGCACCCGAGGGTCCGCTCCGAACCAGGACTGCTGCCGCCGCACCAACCGACGGGTCCGCACGGCGGTCTCGTCCACCGCGTCCTGCGTCGTCATCCGCCCGTCGACCACCGCCAGTGCCTGGGCATACCCCACCGCTCGGCGTGCGGTGCGGCTCTCGCGCAGCCCGTGGGCGCACAGCCGCTCGGTCTCGTCCAGCAGCCCGTCGGCGAACATCGCCGCGGCACGGCAGTTGATGCGCTGGTCGAGCCGCCGGTCGTCCGCCCGGAGACCGATGAGGACCGTTGGCCACACCTGCTCCCGGCGGGGCATCGTCGCGGAGAACGGACGCCCGGTGAGTTCGATGACCTCCAACGCACGGACGATGCGTCGGGTGTTGGCGGGGGCGACCGCCGCTGCCGCCCGAGGGTCGAGCGCCTGCAACTCGGCGAGCAGTGCCTCGGTGCCCTCGCTGGCGGCCCGGTCCTCGAGCCGGCGGCGCACCGCCGGATCGGTCGGCGGGATGTCGAGGCGGTCCAGCAGCGCGCGGACATAGAGTCCGCTGCCCCCGACGACGATCGGGATGCGCCCCCGGGCCCGGACCTCTTCGAGGTCGGCCCGGGCGTGTCGCTGGTAGGCCGCGACACTCGCATCGTCGGCGACGTCGAGCACGTCGAGTTGGTGATGCGGGATGCCCTCGCGGTGCTCGGCGGTCAGTTTCGCCGTCCCGATATCCATCCCCCGGTACAGCTGGCTGGCGTCGGCGGACACCACCTCCCCACCCAATCGGTGCGCGAGCCGGACGCCGAGATCGCTTTTGCCCGTAGCGGTCGGGCCCACCACGGCGACCACGAGCGGGGCGCCCGGCGCTACCGACGGGTGGGCGCCCGCGAGTGCCGCTGACGCTCGATCGTCAGTCGACACGCTCCGCCTCAGGCGTGCTCCCGTCGTGGCCGAACGGGTCGCGGTCGACGCCGGGCTGCCACGTCAACCCGGGGACCCCCCAGCCGTTGGCCTTGACCGCCCTGCGAGCCCGCTTGGACCACCTGGTGTCGAGGCGGTCGACGTAAAGAAACCCGTTGAGATGGTCGTACTCGTGCTGGAGCATTCGGGCGAACCATCCGGTGGCCTCGTAGCGCAACTCGGCACCGTCGAGCCCCTGCCCGGTGAGCACCGCGGACTCACCACGCCGCAGCGGGAAGGACTCACCCGGCACCGACAGGCAGCCTTCGGCCTCGTCATGCGGGTCGGGGTCACCAGCCGGTGCCTTGCTGGGTGCGACGTACGGGTTCAGCACGACACCGCGCGGCGGGATGCCGTCGCCGCCGTCCAACTGCCAGGTGAAGATCCGCAGCCCGACACCGACCTGCGGCGCGGCGAGACCGACGCCGCGGGCGGCATCCATCGTCTCGAACATGTCCGCGACGAGTTCACGGATACCGTCGTCGATGACCGCCACCGGCTCGGCACGGCGGTGCAGCACGGGTTCCCCGGTGATGACGATCGGCCGCACGGTCATGCTCCGATTCTTCCAGAGTCGCACCCGGCCATCCGCCTCGCGGGCGACCGCCGACCTACGATCGGCAGGTGATGCCCGTCATCCTGCTCGTTGCCCCTGGATACGCCGACGCGCTGACCGACGAGTTCGGCCGGTACCGGCGCGACTACGACATCCGCACGACCGGCTCGGTCGCCGACGCGGAGCGCTGCGCCCGGGAGGTGGTGGCCGCCGGTGGCACGGTCGCGCTCGTCGTCAGCGAGTCCCGGCTTCCGGACGGCTCCACCTACGAAGCGCTGGCTCGCTGGCGGGGCGTCGTGCCCACCGCCCGCCGGGTGGTCGCCGCGCACTGGTCGGTGTTCCTCGAGGATGCCGGGCCGCTGCGGCCCGGGTTGGCGAAGGGCAAGTACGACGCCTACCTGCTGATGCCGCGTGGTGTACGCGACGAGGAGTTCCACATCGCGGTCACCGAACTGCTCTCTGACTGGGGATCCACGGTGGCCGCGCCCGAGGTCGAGGCCGTCCGGTTGGTCACGCCGCAACCGACCGCGCTGACCAACCACGTGCGTGATCTCCTCGACCGGATGGGTGTGCCGAACCGCACCTACCCTCCAGACAGCGAAGCGGGGCGCGAACTGCTCGCCGCCGTCGGCGGGGCGCCGGCGTTCCCCCTGGTCCAGACCGCCGACGGCGCAGTCTTCACCCCGGGCCGGGTACGCGACGTGGCCCGTCGGGTGTTCGGGCGGCCCAGCGCGGTCGATGTCGCCAGCGTGGCCGATGTCGCCGTGGTCGGGGCCGGCCCGGCCGGGCTGGCGGCTGCGGTGTACGCGTCATCCGAGGGTCTCTCGACCGTGGTGCTCGAGGCCGAGGCGGTCGGCGGCCAGGCCGGCACCTCGTCGATGATCCGCAACTACCTCGGCTTCCCCCGCGGCATCTCGGGGATGCGGCTCGCCCAGCGGGCCCGGAGCCAGGCGATCCGCTTCGGCACCCGATTCTTCACCGGCTGGCAGGTCGAAGATCTGGTGCCGGGGGCCGACGGTCGGCCGCACGTGCTGCGCACTGACGGTGGCGACGTGCGTGCCCGGACGGTCATCGTGGCTGCCGGGGTCACCTACCGCCGGTTGCGCGCGCCAGGGATCGAGGCGCTGGTCGGGCTCGGTGTCTTCTACGGCAGCGCGATGACCGCGGCTCGCGAGGCCGAGGATGCCGACGTCATCGTGGTCGGCGGCGGGAACTCGGCCGGTCAGGCTGCGATCCATCTGGCCCGCTTCGCCCGTTCGGTGACGATCCTCATCCGGCGCGAAGGCCTCGAGGCCACGATGTCGAACTATCTGGTCGAGGAGATCGCGGTCAATGACCGGATCCAGGTCCAGCCGAGCAGCGAGGTCACCGACGGCGGGGCGGATGACGACGGCCTCCTCGCCTGGGTCGCGGTGCGCGACCTCACCAGCGGTGCCGAGCAGCGACGGCCCTGCCGCGGGCTCTTCCTGCTGCTCGGTGCCGAGCCACGCTGCGACTGGCTGCCGGCGGAGGTCGAACGCGACGACCGTGGGTTCGTGCTCACCGGCCGGGACGTCCCGCGCCGGGCCTGGGTGTCCGGCCGTCCACCAGCCAACCTCGCCACGACCGTGCCCGGCATCTTCGCCGTCGGTGACATCCGTGCAGGGTCGATGAAGCGGGTCGCGTCGGCGAGCGGAGAAGGCGCCTCAGTGGTGCCGTTGGTGCACACGTGGCTGGAGTCGCAGCCCGGAGAGCCTCAATCCGACATGGAAAGAACTGGCGTTCGGCCCTGATCCGGTGTGGACTGTGGGCAGCTCCCCTAGCGGGAGTGTGCCCTGCCCGACGAGACAAAGGAGGTGGCGTGAGTATCTTCGACAGCGCCAAGGAGAAGATTCAGCAGATGGCTGGCGACAACCCCGACAAGGTCGAGGAACTCAGCGACCAGGCCATCGAGCGCGGCGGCGACGCCGTCGACAGT
>JBOFJB010000365.1:0-2146 GCA_051650465.1 Dermatophilaceae bacterium
GGACCACGGTGATCTCCAAGTCGGCGTCGTGCCGCGTACCAAGGCTCGACTGTGGCGACAACGGAACTCGGACCCGCCCTGCCGTCACCACCCCACCGGCGAACTCAGCGGACAACACTTGCTCCACCCTGCGCGGCAACCCGCCGTTGTTCGAGAACCGCCCGCCACCACGGCCCAGCAACGTCACCGCCTGCTGCCGGATCGCGGCCAACGCATTGCCCTTGCCGGACGGGGCAACCGGCTGGGCCGCGGCATCCGGCCCGCCCAGGTCAGACCCGACGCCAGGGCCAGCGGGGCCTGCCTTCGGGCCAACGGCGCCTGCGTTCGGGCCAGCGGGCCCGGCGTCGGGCCCGGAGTCAGTACCCGCGGTACCCTCGCCGGCCGCCACCGCGGCAGCGTGTATCGGCAGGCCGGCGGCGACCCGGCGCACCAGATCAGGGTCGGTCAGCGGCACCGGAGCAGTGCTCAACGGGATGGCGTTCAACCGCCGCAGCATGTGCTCCGCCGCCGGGATCATCACATCTACCGCGTGCGGGACCGCCACCACGACGGGGCCGGTCGACGACAGCCCACTGGCCCGGCCCGCGGCTGACGGGATGAACTCGAGACGATGCTCCAGACCGTAGGTCTCCACCGTGGTCGGCTTCTCCGGATCCGCCGACCACTCCATCAGCCACCCCAACCGCGGTAGGGAGGTGTCCTGCCGGGTCGTCGACGAACTGCGCCCAACGGCGGCCACCCGTTGATACTCGATGTTCCCCGCGCCCACACCGGGCAGGTCCGCCTCGAGGCGCACACCCAGTTCGCCAGTCGCCTTCCAGCCGGTCGTCGATGTCGTGCGCCCCTCGTGGAGTTGCCAGACTTGCCCTTCATCGTCGAACGAGACCGGCATCGTGCGCGCCGGCCACGGCTTCGCGTCGTGCACCGCTGCGGTGCTGACCTTCACCTCACCGAGCACCGGCCCGTTGGCCTCGCTCACCTCGAGCGCGACCCCCTGGTCCATGGCGTCATGCAACCGGATCCGCAACGGCTCCGGCTCCAGGCGAGCACCGTTCATCGAGTCGATGCCGAGCCGAGGCGCCGCCCGGCGCCCACGCATGCCAGGACGCGCCGCCTGGGCCACGTTCTTCAGCAACTCGTCGACGCCATCCCGCAACTCCCGCGTACCGCGGACCTCCAACGGGCGGTACACCGCTGGCAACTCGACTGGCGCGCCCTGCTTCGGAGCGCCCTCCTCCGCAGCGTCCCCCTCGGCCGCGCCCTGCTCGACCGCGCCCTCCTCGGCAGCGCTCTCGTCCGGCCCGACGGTCGCCGTGTGCGGTGCCTGAACCCGGATCGAACCAGCGACCGAATCGTTCTCGGTGACGACCACCGGCTTGGTACCCCGGCCGGACACCTCCACCTCGAGCACGATCTGGTAGTCGACGTCAGCCTCGTAGCCTTCTGTCGGACCGGTGATCTTGAAGTGTGGGTCGCTCGCCATCCACGGCCCACGGGTGACCGATGTGCCGATTCGGTAACTCGCCTCGCCGGTCACCGCCGGCGACCACACGAGCGGGATCCTCAGGTCGTCTTCGTGGTTCTCGACATCTTTGCGATCGGTTCCGTGAGCCGCCTCGAAAGGAACTTTCAGGGCTCCGGCCGCTCGGTGGGCGCGACCCCACGTGCTGTGCGTCGGTAGCCACGTCTCACCGGGGTACTCCAAGTCGGCATCTGCCAGACCAGCCGCCGGCCGCACCGACCCCTTCCGCGGCACGGCGACCACCGTCGCCTTCACCGTCAGTACCCGACCCGAGGCGAGCGTCGCCCGGACCGGCTCGGTACTGGCACCGACCTGCAGCAGCGATTTCTGTTTGGCCCGCATACCGATCGGCGACAGCGCTTCCTCGACCGCATTGCGCAACGTCGGCATCACGCGGTGAAGCACCGGTTTCCCCAGCGGTGTTCGCATGATCGACGGCACGCGACGCGCGAGCTTGTCACGCCAGCGCTGCATCCGCGTGCCCCCGCTCGCGCCGTTGTCGTCAGCCAGCCCAGCCTCCTTCAGCGCCTTGGCGATGGCGCCCGGCGCCATGTCGAGCACTCGACCGGGCACGGACGAGGCCCCGACCATCTCGTCGATGTGTGCCCCACCCAGGCCGGTACC
>JBOFJB010000366.1:0-2479 GCA_051650465.1 Dermatophilaceae bacterium
GCCGTGGGCTCGTGTTGCTCACCGGGTACGTCGCCGGCCTCGTCGCGGTGCTCCTCGCGGTGGCGCTGGCCGGGCAGCGGGTCGTGCGGCGGCTGCGGTGGGCCGCCGACCCGCACTCCTGGTTCCGGCGCGGGCTCGGAGTGCTGTTCGTCATCCTCGGTGTCCTGGTCGCCACCGGGCTGATGCAGGATCTCGAGGCGTGGGTGCTCGAGAACTCGCCAATAGCGCCGTGGGAGATCGGCGCCGATATCGGCCGGGAGTAGGTGACGCGCCCGGTGGCGACCCGCGCCACCGGGCAGAGTGCGCCGGGCTGCGAGCCGGCTCGGCGGACGTGTCGGATGCCGGGCGTCAGGCAGGATGACGCCGTGGACGACGTCGTCGTGGAGCGGGTGCTGCGTGCAGTGGAGCAGGTCCCGCCCGGCCGAGTGGTGGCCTACGGCGACATCGCCGCACTGGTCGGTGTGGGTCCGCGCCTCGTCGGGCGGGTGCTGAGCACCTACGGGTCGACCGTCACCTGGTGGCGGGTCACTCGGGCCGGCGGAGACCTTCCGGCCGACCTCGTCGACGAGGCTCGCGAGCGCTGGGCCGCCGAGGGGGTCCTGCTCACGCCGAGCGGTCGCGGATGCCGCATCAGTGAGTACCGCGCCGACCTCGGCCGGCTCGCTGACGCCTACGAGCAGGCCACCGCCGATCTCGCCCGACGGTGAGGGCCAGCGCCGGCCATTCATCCCTCCACCCGCGACCACCTTCTCGACAACGGCCAGCCCTCGACCGGGTGGTGACGGGTGACGATGGGGCGATGACTGCACCGCATGCGCCACCTGCTGTTCACCGAGTCGGCGGGATGACGCCGCCCCGCCCCGCCGGGCGCTGGCGGCGACGCCTGGCCGCCGGCCTCCTCGCCGGCCTGGCCGGTACCGCCACGCTGAGTGGCTGTTCCGAGGATGACGACGGCGCCGGTGAGACCCCGTCATCCGGCCGGTCGTCAGCCGGCCCGTCGACGAGCGGGACGCCGGGGGTTCCCCGGGCCGCCGGGCCGGCGCTTGCGGTGGAGACGGTCACCGGCGGGCTCGAACACGGGTGGGACGTCGGTTTCCTGCCTGACGGGCGGGCCCTGGTCACCGAGCGCCCGGCTCGCATCTCGCTGGTGTCCGGGCTGCGCGAGGGGGCGCGGCGCAGCACCGTCGAGGCCGACCTCGGCGACGTGTTCGTCGAGGGCGAAGGCGGCCTGATGGGCATGGTCGTGCACCCCGACTTCGCGACGTCGCGCGCGTTCACCACCTGCCAGACGTTCCAGCGCGGTGGGGAGCCGGTCGACGTACGCCTGGTCACCTGGCGGTTGTCGGATGACGGCCGGTCGGCCGCCCGGGTGCGCACCCTGCTCTCCGGGCTGCCGGTCTCGACCGGCCGGCACTCGGGATGCCGCCCCGAGATCGCCGCCGACGGTGCGCTGATCGTCGGCACCGGCGATGTCGCCCGGGGCGACATCCCGCAGGACCTCACCACCCTCGGTGGCAAGGTGCTGCGCCTCGACCTGCGCACCGGAGAACCGTTGCCGGACAACCCGTACGCCGATGCCGACAACCCGCGCCAGCGTTACGTGGTGAGTTACGGGCACCGCAACATCCAAGGCGTGGCTGTCCAGCCGGGCACGGGCGCGGTGTACACGGCCGAGCACGGGCCTGACCGCGACGACGAGGTCAACCTCATCCGGTCAGGCAAGAACTACGGGTGGGACCCGTCCCGCGGCGGCACCGTCGACGGCTACGACGAGAGCGTGCCGATGACCGACCGGGGCCGCTTCCCCGACGCGGTGCCGGCGGTCTGGCGGAGCGGCGACACCACCCAGGCGGTCTGCGGCGCGGAGTTCCTGCGGGGCCCGCAGTGGGGCGCACTGGACGGGGCGCTGGTGGTCACCGCCCTCAAGGGGACGAGGCTGCTGCTCTTCTCGCTCGACGGCGAGGGCCGGCTCGCCGAGGTGTCCACCCCTAAGGAGACGAACGGGACATTCGGGCGGCTCCGGGCCGCCCGCCTGGGGCCGGATGGCGCCCTCTACGTCACCACCAGCAACGGGGATGACGACCAGCTCCTCCGCGTGTCACCATCCGTCATCGGCTCGTAAGCACGTTTCGTTGGCCTGCGGCCGGGCCGGGCCGTAGGTTCGTTCCCATGCCGCCGGACTGTGATCTCGTGCTCCCGTGCCGCGACGAGGCGGCCGCCCTCACCGCCGTCCTCGGCCGCGTTCCGGACGGGATGCGCGTCGTCGTCGTCGACAACGGGTCCACCGACGGCACTGCCGACGTCGCCCGGGCCGAGGGTGCAACAGTGGTCGACGAGCCGAGACCGGGGTACGGGGCGGCGGTGCATGCCGGGGTCGAGGCGAGCACCGCCGAGTACGTCGCGGTGCTCGACGGTGACGGGTCGATGGACCCGCGTGACCTGTTGCCGTTGCTCGCCGATGTGCGCGCCGGCCGCGCCA
>JBOFJB010000367.1:0-4107 GCA_051650465.1 Dermatophilaceae bacterium
GGATCGCGTGGGGCACGTCGGTGGCCTGCGACCCGAGGATGAAGCTGCCGGTGCCCGGCACCTCGACCGGCACCAGCACCGTGCTCGCTCCCTCGTCGGACAGGTGCACCGTCATGCCCGCGGATGCCGCGCGGCCGGCCGTGCGCAACGCCGCCGCGGTGCTGAAGATCGAGCTGACCAGGGCCGACACCCGGCCGACATCGCGCTGCGCCATGCCGAGGGCGCAGAGGTTGAGGCCGTCGACGGTGCAGAACAGCACGAGCTCCATCCCGTCGACCCGGTCGCCGAGCGCGAGGAGCTCGGGCTGGACCGCCGCGCCGAGGGTGCGCGAGAGCACGTCCCAGTCGGTGGAGCCGCCGGAGGCGTCCTGCGCGGCGGCCTCGGCGGACTCGACCTGCGACCCGAGGGCGGCCTCCATCACGGTCGTCATGCGACGACGACGTCCGACCGGGCCTCCCGCGCCTCCCGCCCGAGTGCCACGTCGACGACGTTCCGCACGTCCGCTCGGTCGCGCGGGTCCGCCGCCACGAGCTTGACGGCCGGGCCGAACCGGTCGAGGAGCGCCCGGTAGTCGTCCAGGGCCGGGTGGTCGCCACCCTGGTCCAGGCGGGTCACGGCGACGGTGAGCTTGTCGTACACCGACGGGTCCTGGATGCCGAGGTAGTGCAGCCACTCCTCGGCCTCGGCGAGGGCATAGTCGGTCTGCCCGTAGAGCCAGAGCACCACGTGCACGGAGAACGACATGGTCGAGGTGCGCACGGTGTCGAACCGCACCTGCCCGGGAGTGCCGTAGACGGCGATGCTGGAGGCGTTGCCCTCCTGGCACTCGCCGTAGTCGATGCCGACCGTGGTGGTGGTCTTGCCCGAGCGGGAGTGATCGCCGTGCCGGCTGGTGGCCTGGGCGACATCGGTGTTGGCCACCTCGACGTCCGACACGGACCGGACGGCGGTGGTCTTCCCGACTCCCATGGGGCCGCAGAAGACCACTCGGTCCTGGGCGACGTTGCCGATGACGGCGGTGAGGTTGCGCGGTGCGCGGCGCTTCAGTTTCCTGGTCACGTCGGTAGTCAAGGACGACGTCACGGTCCGCGTGGCATGTCTCGGACCGCTCGGCCCGAACGTCGGTGGATGCACGCCGAAGGGTGCGCCGGAGCGTCCGCCGAACGGTTGGTGCTCTGCAGCGACCGATGACCGGCGGTGACCCTTCGGCCGAACACCCCACCACGGTCGGGCCGCACCTCGCCGCCGCCTCGTCACGAGGCCGCTCCGGAGGGGTCGTCGGCCGGAGTGGGCGCGGTGCCGCACTACCGTGGCGGTCATGAGCACCAGTGACCTGCTCGGCATCCCGCCGACCCACCTCCCACCCGATCCGGCCGCCGGGCCGCTGGCCGACGGCACTGCGCCCGACCAGGTGGCCGCGCGTCATCCGGTGTCGTCGCTCGCCTGGGCGGTGCTCGCCGAGGACGCCCTCGCCGACGATCGGGTCGTCGAGGCCTACGCGTATGCCCGCACCGGCTATCACCGCGGGCTCGACGCGCTGCGCCGCAGCGGATGGCGGGGGCAGGGCCCGGTGCCGTGGGAGCACGAGCCGAACCGCGGTTTCCTGCGTGCGCTGGCCGCGCTGGCCCGGGCGGCCGGCGCCGTCGGCGAGGACGACGAGCGGCACCGTTGCGCGGAGTTCCTCCGGGCATCGAGCGCGTCGGGCGCGCGCGAGCTCGGCCTGTAGCCGTTGCCCCGTCGCTGGTACCGCCGCCGTCGCGGTGGCTCGGCACCGGCCCGCTCTCCGATGCCGGTCGCAGCGCGTGCCGCGATCGGCACCTCCGCGCGGGTCGGGAATGGACGGAGGGCCCGGACGGCAGGCATCCGGGCCCTCCTGCGCACGCTGCTGCCGGGCCGAGAGTGCGCGAGTCGCTCCCCTCTCGCCAAGAAGCGCCGCACCGACGTCGACCGCGTGGCACACCGTGCGTCTCCATGGTCTCTCGTCGGCGACACGCCCGTGCGACAATCAGGTGCCAGTGGCACCAAGCGGCCACCCGAGCAGGAGGAAGCGAGACGCGTGGGCGAGACCCCGGTGTTCGACGGCGGCGCACTGCTCGCGCTCGAGGAGCAGCTGCGCCGCGAGGAGGCGCGCATCGACGACCGTCGTCGTGAGCTCGGCGCGATCAAGGATGTGCTCGCGCGCCTCACCAGTGCCTCGCTCGGCGCGGTCGAGCCGATCAGTGAGCCGCTCGCCGAGTCGATGACCCCGTCGGTGGTGTCGCAGCTGCTCGCCGAGAGCACGGGCTTCGTGCGCAGTCTCGTGCTCACCGTCGACCGAGGCCCGGCGTTCGAGGAGGGCACCGTCCGGGCCAACCGCGAGCGGATCCGCCGTGGCGAGCCGCAGCGCGCCATCTACCCGGCGAGCGCCCTGTCGAGTCCGATCGCCACCAACTGGATGACGACCTGGGCCAGCATCGGCGAGGACCAGCGTCTGGTGCCGCAGACCGAGACCGAGTTCGCGGTCTTCGGCGACACCGCCGTCGTCGCCTACGCCGGGTGGAACGACCCGGCCGGCGGCTACGCCGTCATCCGCGACCCGCTCGTCATCCGGCTCTACACCGCCTACTTCGACATCGCCTGGAAGCATGCGATCCCGGCGCCCACCGTGGCACGGGGCCAGAGCGGCGACCCACGGCTGGTCGAGCTGCTCGAGCTGGGGATGAAGGACGAGGCGATCGCGCGCCATCTCGGGGTGAGCCTTCGCACCGTGCGCCGGCGGGTGGCCACCCTGATGGCGGTCAACGGGGTCGACACCCGGTTCCAGCTGGGGTCGGCGATCGCCCGACGCCGGCCGGGACCGGCTGCCGAGCGGCTCGGGGTCGAGCGGCTCGGCGCCGCCGCCGAGCGGCGTGCCGCGCCTCGGTAGGGTGGGCGCGCCGACGACACGGAGGGAGCACGGATGCCGGCGATCGTGCTGGTCGGCGCCCAGTGGGGCGACGAGGGCAAGGGCAAGGCGACCGACCTCCTGGGCGGCGACGTCGACTACGTCGTGAAGTTCAACGGCGGCAACAACGCCGGGCACACGGTCGTCATCGAGGGGGACGACGGGACGCGCGAGACGTACGCCCTGCATCTGCTGCCGTCCGGCATCCTCACCCCGAGCGTCACCCCGGTCATCGGCAACGGCGTGGTTGTCGACCTCGAGGTGCTGTTCCAGGAGATCGACGGCCTCGAGGCGCGGGGCGTCGACACCTCGCGGCTCGTGGTCTCGGCTAGCGCGCACGTCATCCCCTCGTACAACCGCACGCTCGACAAGGTGACCGAGCGCTTCCTCGGCTCGCGGCGGATCGGCACCACCGGGCGCGGAATCGGGCCCACGTACGCCGACAAGATGAACCGGGTCGGCATCCGCATGCAGGACCTCTTCGACGAGGGGATCCTGAGGCAGAAGGTCGAGGCGGCGCTGGCCTTCAAGAACCAGGTGCTGGCGAAGATCTACAACACCAGGGCCGCCGAGGTCGACACGGTCGTCGAGGAGCTGCTCGGCTACGTGGAGCGGCTGCGGCCGATGGTGGCCGACACCTCGCTCGTGCTCGGGCAGGCGCTCGACGCGGGCGCGACCGTGCTGCTCGAGGCGGGGCAGGCGACGCTGCTCGACGTCGACCACGGCACCTACCCGTTCGTCACGTCGTCGTCGGCGACGGCGGGCGGGGCGTGCACCGGGTCGGGTATCCCGCCGACCCGGGTGTCGCAGGTGATCGCGGTGCTCAAGGCGTACACGACGCGGGTCGGCGAGGGCCCGTTCCCCACCGAGCTGCACGACGACGACGGCGAGACGCTCCGCAAGACCGGCGCCGAGTACGGGACCACGACGGGGCGGCCTCGGCGCTGCGGATGGATGGACACCGTGATCGGGCGGTACGCCACGCGGGTCAACGGGGTCACCGACTTCGTGGTCACCAAGCTCGACGTGCTCACCGGGTTCGAGAAGGTGCCGGTGTGCGTCGCGTACGAGGTCGACGGCGTGCGACACGACGAGATGCCGTTGTCGCAGAGCGACTTCCACCATGCGCGGCCGGTGTACGAGATGCTCGACGGCTGGTGGGAGGACATCTCCGGCTGTCGTAC
>JBOFJB010000368.1:0-10564 GCA_051650465.1 Dermatophilaceae bacterium
TGCCGAGCGCACGCGCAAACGCGTTGTGCGACAGGCCGCTCCACGTCACGGCCTCGCGCAGGAGGGCGATGACGTCGGCGGTGTCCTGGTCGACCGGCTGCTTCACGATCCCAGCGTATCGTTACCTGATCCGATATCACTAAGTCAGGACTCTGAGTAGTCCAGCGGTTCGTGGTCCGGCGTCCCTATGTCTCAGGTGCACGGTCGCTCGTCCGCGGTCAGGAGCTGCAGCGTGGACGTGTCGACCGAGGCGACGCGCCATTGCGGTCTCGACGCGGGACTCCCCGATCTGGTGCACACCGCGAGCGCTCATGACGCCGACCTTGGCGTGGATGGAGCGTTGCTCCCGCTGGTACCCGCGTCGCGTCTACTGCAGCCCGCCGTCACTGCAACCACCGCCAGCAGCGCCACCATCACGAGCGCAAGCCTGTGTGTCGTCATCCGTGCGCCCTCTTCGTCGTCGCGCCGGTCGCGTGACCGGCGGTGCGGTTGCCCTGCCTGGACACGAGAATGCCGGGTCGCGGCGACCTCCCCGTCGCGTTTTCCACAGGCCGCGGATGCCGTGACCGGACCCGCACCCGCTGTCCGCCGGGGTGAGGAGAGCAGCGCGTCGAGGAACGTGGTCACGAGCTCACGCGTCACGTCAGGGGCACGCCTGCGCCAGCTCACCGGCTGCCGTACGCCGCTCTGCCGGACTCGCTAGCTGATGATGCCGCGGTCGAGGTTCCACCGTTGCGCGCTGGTGTAGGCGTCGACCATCGACCAGATCCACACGACCGGAGCGGTGACGAAGCCGATGAGGACGAACATCAGGAGGAAGCTGAAGATCCACCCGGCAAGCATGAGGACGCCTTTCCCGCCGTGGCCGTTGATGAACTGGCCCAGGCCCGGCAGGAAGAACGACCCGAGCAGCGACAGCCCTGGGTTCTTCGGCGCGACGACCGGCGCGTACACCGCTCCACCCGACTGGGGCGCGGCAGGCGCCGGAGGCAACGGCGGTGGTGCGTACTGAGCGGGCGGCACCGGAACCATCGCCCCTGAGTGCGTCGCGCCTGAGCGCGGGTCGTCGGTCCAGGCCGAACCCGTCCAGTAGCGCTCGGTGCCGTCCGGTTGCGGGTACCAGCCCGCCGATGTCGTGCTCATCTCGCTGCCCCTCCTGTGCCGATGGTGTCGATCACCGTAGCGGGAGGCGACTCCGTCCGTCGGAGGCTCGCGTCATCCGCACCGCCTGCGATACGCCCGGCGTAGCGGCAGGGCTTCGTCGGCTCGCCACCGACGAACTCCACCAGGCGACGGTGGTGAACTGGTGGTCGCACCCTCGGCAGTACTGTCGACCGCGCGCGTGTGTCTACCGAGGGAGCGGAGATCCGGACGTGATCGACAACGAATCGGAAACCGTGGAGAAGACAGCTGTCGAGTCGGCGACCGCCGAAAAGGCGGCCGTCGAGCATTGGCAGGACGGGGTGCGCGGCCTGGTTCTCGGACTGGCGCTCGGCGAGTCGATCGGCGGGGCGCGACGTGGGGGTCTATCCGATGTCATCCGGGCCGGTGTCACGACCCAGATCGTCGCGTTCACGATCGATGGAGTGCTCCGGGCGATGGCCCGGATGTCGCACAAGGGCATCTGCAGTCCACCCCGCGTGGTCTGGCGGGCCTACCAGCGATGGGCTCTGGGCCAAGGCATCCTGGTCGAGGACATCGACGCTCCTGAGGCGTCTGCCCTGCCCGATCTCGACGGATGGCTGGCCGGTGTCCCCGCTTTGAGCCAGCGACGAGGCAACGCACCGACGACGGTTGTGGCGTTGCGCTCCGGCATCCCTGGGACCCCGGAGCGCCCAGTCAGCCAAAGCATGGGCTGGCACGGGCTGGCCAGGGTGCTTCCCATGGCGCTTCTCGCCCTCCAGCAAGACGCCAACTACGTGGCCGACCGGGCTCGCGAGGTCACCGCTCTCACGCACGGGAGCGCCGCCGGCCTCGACGTCACGTCGGCAGGCGTCTTGGTTTCGGTGTCGTGCCTGCGCGCGCGGGAGGTAGAGAACGGGTTGTTCACTGGCGTAGATGCCGTCCGGCGCGCAGACCTGCCGACGCAGTTCACCGACGACTACGCCGGCGCGTTAGGAGCTGCGCGCGACGACGGCGTCGTGTCGAAGCTGCGCGAGCTCGCGCCGGACCAAACTGCCCGGTCAGCTCTCATCGGCGGGATCTACGTCGCAACCGCCAACCCCGAACCGAACCAGTTCTCGGACGCTCTTCAGCTCGCTGCGGAGGCGCCCGACGGAGCTGCGGTTGGCGCCGTCACGGGTGCCCTGCTCGGTGCGGCGCACGGGGCGTCGCACCTGCCGGCCGAACTGATCAGTCGCCACGAGCTGGCCTGGGTGCTCGACGTTCTCGCGCGCGACGCCGTGGCCGAGCTCGTCGATTCCCCCGGCGGAAGCGAGTACATACAACCCAGGGACAAGTCCTGGCGGTATCGCTACCCGGGCTGGTGACACCTCGCAGCCCCACGACGACACCCCGACCGCGATCGTCCTGACCGGAAACTGCACTGCGTGACAACACGAGAGGGCCCGGGTGAGACCCGATACTCGGAGCGGATGACGACGCCAGGTCCACGACCCCTGGCGGGGCCCGCGGATGACGGGCATTCCGTTCTCGAGGGCGACCAGGCGAGCTGTTCGGCTTCACCGCAACGCCCGAGTGCGGTCATGGAGTCGGCGCGCGGCAGTTCTTCAGCCGTCAGGCTCTGATGGCGAACACGGGCGTGACGGTTAGCTGCGTGGTGGGTCATGAGGGGCCCATACCTTGCGACGGACATAGACACTGGGCACAATGTATCTGATCGGATACTCTCGGGATGAGGAGGCACAGCGATGTCGGCCACAACGGTCCTCGAACAGGCGCGCCGCAGAGCCGGCCTGAGCCAGTCGGAACTGGCCGAGCGCGCCCACACCTCACGTACTGCTGTCTCGGCGTATGAGAACGGCCACAAGTCGCCTTCGCTCGGCACCCTCGAACGGCTCCTCGCCGCCGCCGGCTTCGAGGTCGACATGCAGCCGACCGTGGCATTCGCGAGGGTTCGCGGGCCGCGTGGCCAGCGGTTCACCGTCCCGGATCGGCTCTGGTCACTCGCGCCCGATGTCGCGCTCGCAACCGTGGAACTTCCGCTCCGGCTCAACTGGTCACAGCCCCGGAGGACGTTCCGGCTCGCCGATCGGGCAGACCGGGCGCGCGTGTACGAGATCATCCTGCGGGAAGGCACGGCCGACGACATCCGCCAGTACATCGACGGCGCGCTACTGGTCGATTTATGGCCCGACCTGGTCCTGCCACAACAGCTCCGGACGGCATGGGCGCCGTTGGTGGAGCAGGTGTCGACGACGTAGTGGAGTCCGCACGAACCGCCTTGACCGACGGCCAACTGGAGGTCGCTCGCGTCTTCTTCGACCTCCGTGCAGCCCGCGGTTTCGTCCTTGCTGGTGGAGCGGCTCTCGCACAGGACCTGACCAGTCGGCCGACCCACGACCTGGACTTCTTCACCAGCGAGGCCGCTGGGAGCGTCGATGAAGCAACCGAGCAGCTCGTCAGGGCCGCTCGCGAACGCGGCTGAGCGGTGGAGCGGGTTCGGGAGGCCAGCCAGTTCCGCCGCCTCCTCGTTCGCGGAGCCGAAGACGTCATCGTCGACATGGCGTTCGATGCCGCACCGCGGCTGCCGCCGCAGCCGACGCCGGCCGGCTAGACCTTCGCGCCGCCCGAACTCGCGGGGCGCAAGCTCATCGCGCTGTTCGACCGCGCGTGACTTTGTCGACGTGTACTCGTTGGCGCGAGTGTTCGGAACGGACCGTCTCGTCGAGGAGGCCGCGGCGCTCGACGACGGCTTCGACCACGGGGTTCTCGCCGCGATGATCGACATGCTGAGCCGGTACAGCGATACCGACCTCGCCCTCGACCCGGCCGTCACCGACATCACCGCCCTGCGCCAGTTCTTCGCCGAGTGGGCCGCAGAGCTGCGCTCGTCCTGAGCCGCTGCCGAGCACCGTCAGGTCGGGCGGGTCTGCGGGGTGTGCTGGGCGGTCTTGCCGGGGTCGCGTTCCACGATGTCGCCGAGCGCCTCGTCGATGCGCGTCATCAGCTCGGGCTCTAACTTCACCCCGGCGGCCTTGACGTTCTCCCCCACCTGCTCGGGCCGGGACGCGCCGACGAGCGCGGCGGCGACGTTGTCGTTCTGGAGCACCCACGCGACGGCGAGCTGGGCCATGCTCAGCCCGGCGTCATCCGCGACGGGCTGGAGCTGCTGCACCCGGGTGAGGACGCGGTCGTTCATGGACCGTGTGATCATGTCGGCGCCGCCCTTCTCGTCGGCGGCGCGCGAGCCCTGCGGCGGCTGCTCGCCAGGGCGGTACTTGCCGGTGAGCACGCCCTGGGCGATGGGGCTCCAGACGATAGCGGTGCGCCTGGTAGAGGTCGACGTAGTCAGTCTGCAGGCGGGTCAGGGAGCCGTAGATCGACTCCATGACGTGCTTGCGGGAGAGGCCGCTGTCGTTCTTGCCGCCCGGGCCGGTGGGCCAGTAGACCAAGGCGTCAGATCTCCAGGCTCTCGCGCCGCTCCCCCTTCAGCGCCTCGTCGAGCACCGTCTCGGCCTCGGTGTTGGCGTAGACGTCGGCGGTGTCGAAGGTGCTGATGCCGGCGTCGAGCGCGGCGCGCACGCACTGCGTCGCGACGTCGTTCTCGACCTGCGAGCCGTGAGTCAACCAGTTGCCGTAGGTGATCTCCGAGATCTTCAGTCCGCTGTTGCCGAGGTAGCGATACTCCATCCCGCCACGCTATGCCCGGCGGAGCAGTCCGGATGGATGGCGCGTCCAGCGTTCGACGGTCAGCGGCGTCGGCCGTTGCATCCGAGCACGACGTCCTGTTCCTGGTGCGGCACTGGGCTAGGTTCACGGCATGCCTCAGTACCCCCGTGTCAGGGAACAGCACCACCTCGACAGCACGAAGTTCTCCGCCGATCAGGTCCGCTTCGTGAGCCTCATCATCGATGAACTGACCAGGAACGGAGTCATGGAGCCTGCACGCCTCTTCGAGTCGCCCCACACGGACCACGCCCCGACCGGCCCCGACTACTTCTTCCCGGACGTAGACGTCGAGGTCTTCGTCGACACGCTGGAGCACATAAGGCAGACCGCGGTCCCCGACAAGGTGGCATGATCGAGCGCCGCGACGAGCGCCTCCCGCGTATGCAGGCCGCGGTGCTGCTGGGGCGCTGAGATGAGTTCCCGCAGAGTGCGACTGAAGCTCAAGGCAATGGAGTCTCGACAGTACTGGCGTCTGCGTTCACGCAGCCAGAGCCTTGGCACTCGACTGAGTTCCTCGCGGATCGCCATCGTCACTCGCATGGCGGACTTCTTGTCCCTCATCCGCATCGGAAGCCGCGCTCTCGCGAAGTCTCTGGCGCTGATTGCCCCGCCGTTACTCGTTCTCGTCTTCACTCAGTCGGTCGTTTTCGCCTATGGACACGTTCCGAGCTGGCTCAGCTCTCTCCCCAACTGGCTCGAGCGCGGCTGGGCGTGGCTCACGTCGCCCGTACCGGACACCTTCGACTCAGCCGCCTTGCCAACCGCGGCACTTGGAGTGGCCGGGGTTTTCGTTGCCGTGTACTTCGCTACCGTCACCTTCGTTGTTTCGACAACATACAAGGACGCGTCCCGAAGACTTCGAGACCAAATCGTCCGACAACCGGAGTCGCGCTGGTACGTCGTCTTCTTCACACAAGCTGTTGTCTACGTCGCGCTTGCCCTGGCTCTACCGGTCGTCGGTCGCACAGCAACTCGCCTGACTCTTGTGATCGCTGGCCTCTCAGCCGCACTCGTCGTGCTCTCCTTTGGGCGAATCTGGATCACGCTGTTCGTGCTGCTGGAGCCGACTACCCTCTTCCCACAGATTCAGCGCGACCTCAATCGCTGGGTCCACCGTGCCTACAGGCTTGGCCGACGAAAGAAGCCCTCGCCTGTCGCTGTGCGTCGAGCCAACTCAAGGATTCGTAGCAACCTGGAGACGCTCAACGACCTCGTCACTCTGATCCTGGACAGGGAGTATGAGCGGGCCGGGGGACGTGGAATCGCTGCCAGCTATGACCCCCGGATTGGATCTGCCGCCCTACGCCTGCGTCTGATCTGGGACGCGTACTCCAAGCGGAAGCACCGGATCAGGAGTCTCCCCGGCTGGAACCCCCGGCGCACCCAGGCCAAGGACTGGTTCCTGTCATCGGACTCGGAGGTGAGCGTCGCTCTTGCGACGGGCACAACGCTTGTGGGCAGTGAGGTCGTAGATGACCTCTGGTACGAGCGGTGGATTGCCGACGTCGCCGAGCGCCTCTTGGTGGGACGAGATTTGCGTTCGATCGAGAGCGCCGTTCGCGATTTGCTGCCCTTCTCGCGAGACCTTGGCAGCCGGGGGCAGTTCGAAGAGCTCCGATTGTGGCTTACCGCGACGACATTTGCGCCCATGGCGTCTGTGGGTGACTACGCGAAGAAGCAAGGCTCAATCGCCACTCAGAATGACGGCCGTCAGACGCCCGGGTCCCACCTGTCACGAGAACAGCATCTTGCGCTTCCCGGAGAGTCCAGCGCTCACAACCTCGTCGATCACGTCCTGCTGGAGACCCTCAGCGCTTGCCTTGGCTACATGGACTACTTCGAACGTATGCGGCGGTCGCTGCCTGATGCAGGTGCAATCGTTGTTGATGATGCGAAGCAAGTGGTCGCGGGAAAACTAGTTCTCCAGACCATCGCCAGTATCCGAGAGGCCCTTAAGACCGAGATCGCCATTGAAGGGGAGCGTGTCACCCCGGATAGCGCTCTGGCCCAGCTCGTTGCCCGAGCATTGGCCACGGAGTCGGTCGATGAGGTCGCGGCCCTTGTCGCGTTCCTCGAAGACGAGATCTGGCCTTGGGTGATCGAGATCGGGGGGTCCAGAACGTGGGCAGCCGGCGCGGCGCTCAGCCGGGCGACGGAACTGATCGAAAAGCTTGGAACGATGCTTAGCTTCGCGCGCCAACTCCTCGACGATTGCGAGTCCGTTCATGTCGAGAAGGATGACCGATGGCCCGAGACTGACACCACGGCCATTGCGAGCCGTGCTGAGTCGCTGAGAGAACGACTGGAACTGCCGGTTTCTCGATTGGCGGCGACCGTCGACTCTGCCCCCGATTCAGACCGTCCGGACCACTTCGGGTGGGCCTACTACAGGGCTCATGAGAACGTCTTGCGAAGGGTGCTCACTCGTGAACCCGGGGATCCCGAAGAGCTGCGCCGAAAGGTGGCACTGCTATATTTGGCGGGCGACGTCGCCACGCAGCGTTTGTTGAGAACGGTTCGCCGTCACGACCAAAGTGTGATCAACTCCTATGTCGCGGAACCGTATGTCAGGTTCCTCCAACTGTGCGGCATCGCTCTCGCCACATCCGAGGTCACGCGAGAGCCCGCGATCTTTGCCCCGTTCGAGTCGCTCTGGGTTGGTCTCTTGGCCGACGCCGAAAGACCTACCCAACTGTTGGGTCGGGCGGCGGCAACCTTGTCCTCAGAGTCGGCACTTTTCGCACTTACCCCGGGCAGCATAGAGCGCTCCAACATTGAGATCCGCGCCAACCAGACTCTCGATGAGTTGGGCGTGCCGAGGGGGCTTTACGAGCTCGGCGCCTTCGGGTATGACGACGACCCGCAGTTAGATTCTCTAACAGAGGAAGCGATCAGGATCCTGAGGTCGGTGCGATCGGGCCACTTCGAGGGGATGTTCTACGCACGCTGGCTACGCACGCGCGCGATCTCCGCGGGTGCTGAAGTGCCGACTGAGATCGAGCAGTATCTCCGCCTTCTCGATATGGACGAGGAGGATGGGCGATGAGTAGCGGCGAGAGCCATCAGCCAAGGCTCAGCGCACACCCCTGGAGTTTGTATCAGGCAGAACACCTCGCTCGAAGACGGTCTAGTTCTGAGCGTGGCGGCTTCTACACGGGCATGCTCAGGGACGATCTCCGGCAACAGCGCTACGCCTACGAGATTTCGTTGGTTCCGTTGGGCGCCCAGTGGCCCCAAGCATCTGAAGTAATGTTCGCTCTGCTGAACGACTTCAACCAAATGGGCTACGACCGCGATCCAGCCGCCATCCTTTGCGACTTTGTCGGTAGCCTGCTTGAAGAGTCAATGAGTGGTAAGGACTTGCTTCTAGAGCTGCACTCACTCCCCAATCAGGTGAACCGTGCGAAGTCGCGTCGTCTCGGTCGGCCAGAACCCTCCGAGGGGCGGCGCGAATTCCTGCCGACCCTGGGTTTTATACCCAACTGGTCGGTGAGGCAGATGCGCTCCGGTCTGTCCCAAGTGTCGCCTGATGCTGGCCAACCAGCGGTGACCATCCCAGGATCCCGCATTCACCGACTGCGCCTTCGGAGTCCGAACCTCGGCCACTGGGCGCACGCAGTCCGAGAACTCAGGCAAGTCGATGGCACCAAGGGGATCAGGGCAGATGTCGACCGGCTAGCATGGGAGAATTACTCGTTCTCCGAGGTTGTAGAAGCGCAAAACCTCGCCGTTGCTGCGACCACGGCACGCATCGGATGGGACGGTCGCGGAACCTTCTCTGAGTTGGTCACCTCCCCGTACGTGGCCTTCCGGCGACTCCGGTTCGTTCGATTCTGGGCGGAGGCGGTCGAGGACTCGATCGCGTTTCTCAATCAGTTCACGAGCGACGAATCGCTCTACGGTTCCGATGCGTTCACGTTCTCGCTCTCAGGAATGCCGGCTCCCCAGGACCTCACGGCGGCGATGCATGAGATCCGAAGCGGGTCGCTAACCGTGGAGCAAGCACACAACACATACTTCTTTCCGAAATACGCGAAGCGTCGGTCTGACTCGCTCGGCGAGGACTAGCCAGCAGAGACCCAAGCAGTGACGAGGCGCTCAACCAGAGAGTGGTTGAGCGCCTCGTCGTGTGGTCAAACTCAACTGCAGCCGCTGGTGCTGCCGCAGCCTTCGCAGACGTAGCAGGAGCCGGCGGGGCGCATCTTGGTTCCGCAGGTCATGCACATCGGGGCGTCGGCGGCCTTGGCGTCACCGAAGGCGGCGAGCAGGTCGGCCGAGGAGTGGATCTCCGAGCCGACCACCCGCGCCGACGCCGCACCCGAGCCCGAGCCGACAGCTGATGCCGACTCCACAGCGTCCGAGGCCGCAGCACCCGACTCGACCGCACCGGGCGACTCAGCGGCAGCCGGGGCCGCCTCAGCAGCGGCAGGCGACATGACGTCATCCGCCCGCTTAGAGGAGGCGCCGATGCCCTGGGAGAGCGACTCGATCTCGCCCTCCAACGCCTCATCGTCGCCGCCCGACTCCGGTGCGTACGAGCCTGTTTCGAGATGGCGGGCCCGCTCATCCGCGGTGTGGATACCCATGAACGAGCGGGTGCCGAAGTCGAGGTAGTCCAGCGCGAGCCGACGGAACACGTAGTCCATCAGCGACTGCGCCATCCGCACATCGGGGTCGTCGGTCATGCCAGCCGGCTCGAAGCGCATGTTCGTGAACTTCTCGACAAACGTCTCCAGCGGCACGCCGTACTGCAGCGCAACCGAGGTGACGATCGAGAACGCGTCCATGACACCCGCGAGCGTCGAACCCTGCTTGCCGAACTTGAGGAACAACTCACCGAGCCGGCCGTCGTCGTAGGTGCCGGCGGTGAGGTAACCCTCGGCGCCGCCGACGGTGAACGACGTGGTCTGCGAGACCCGGCGCTTCGGCAGCCGCTCGCGCGTCGGCCGGTAGACGACCTTCTCCACGATCTCGGCTTGCGCTGCAGCGACCGCGGCACCGGCCTTGTCAGCCGCGGCGTCCTTGGCGGTGGAGCCGCCATCCGACAAGGGCTGCCCGACCTTGCAGTTGTCGCGGTACACGGCCAGCGCCTTGAGGCCGAGTTTCCAGCCCTGGACGTATACCTCCTCAATCTCCTCGACGCTCGCCGTCTCCGGCAAGTTGACCGTTTTGGAGATCGCCCCGGAGAGGAACGGCTGGGTCGCGGCCATCATCCGCACGTGACCCATGGCCGAGATAGCCCGGGCGCCCATCGCGGTGTCGAACACCTCGTAGTGCTCCGGCTTCAGCCCCGGCGCGTCGACGACGTGGCCCTTGTCGGCGATGTACTCGACGATCGCCTCGACGGTCTCCTCGGTGTAGCCCAGTTTTCGCAGTGCCCGCGGGATGGTGAGGTTGACGATCTGCATCGACCCGCCACCGACGAGCTTCTTGAATTTGACCAACGAGAAATCAGGCTCGATTCCCGTGGTATCACAGTCCATCATAAATCCTATAGTGCCAGTCGGAGCTAAAACGCTAGCCTGTGCATTTCTATAGCCATTCTTTTCGCCGACTTTGATCACGGCATCCCAGGCCTTGGTGGCGACCCGGTGGATGTCCTTGTCCATGGTCGAGACCGTGCGCACCGCGTCGTTCGCTGCGGCGTGCTTACGCATGACCCGGCGGTGCGCGTCGGCGTTGCGGGCGAACCCGGTGTACGGGCCGACCACCC
>JBOFJB010000369.1:0-3393 GCA_051650465.1 Dermatophilaceae bacterium
ACGGCAACGGCGTGCATTACGACTCCGAGGTCCACCGCCGCAGCACCATCCATCGTCTGGTCGCCGACGGCACGCTTCCCGAGACGCACTGCAGCGACGACGGCGTCGGTCTGGTTTACCACGGCACCCGGCTCGTCGACACGGTCAGTGAGCGCGGCGGCGCGAGCGCGTACCTGGTCACCGCGGGCGACGACGGCACGGTCCACGAGGAACGCCTCGAACCACGCCGACTTCCCGCCCGCTGACGGCAAGCCCGGCCCGGACAATCCGCGCCCTCGACAAGACCAGATGACGCCGGTGCGCCTCAGCGCCCAGGTGACGCCAGGTGGATCACGCACTCCCGCGCCGCCGAGGCCCGTGCCGCGTCGATCACCGCGAGCACGTGCACGGCATCCCACGGGTCGACCGGCATCGCGGCCTGCGGGTCAGCCGCGTCGAGTGCTGCACTGACCGCCCGATAGAAGTCGGCCTGGTCGCCGGCGACCCGTGGCACCGGGTCACGGGCGGCGCCTCGGTACAACCACCCACAGTGGTTGCCGTCGAGGTCGCGTTGGGCGTCCCAGACGTGCTGCTCAGCCTCGAAGTCGGCAACGACATATGCGGCCGCCGTACCGAGCAGGCGTACCCGCGGGCCAGGCGCCCCGGCCACCGACATCGCGCCAAGATGCGACCTGACACCCGAGGAATGCCGGCAGATGAGGAACGCGTCATCCTCGGCGGGGGTGGTGTGCGCGGCCACCGTCGCCGCGACCGACGTCACTGGCCCGAACAGGTGCACCGCGGCATCGACGAGGTGACTGTGCAAGTCGAGCAGGATGCCGCCGCCGGCCTCCGCCGGGGCGTTCTCCCGCCACCGGTTCCTCGGCTCGGGTCGCCATCTCTCCCAACGCATCTCGAGGCGGAACGGCTCCCCGATCAGCCCGTCCCGCAGCACCCTGGCCGTCGTCGCGTGCGCCGCGTCGAAGCGGCGGTTCTGGAACACCGTGAGCGGAGCGCCACGACCGGCCGCATGCCGTACGACGTCCGCGGCCGACGCCGCGTCGACGGCCAGCGGCTTGTCGACAACGCAGGCGAGCCCGGCGTCCGCGACCGACTTCGCCTGGGCGGCGTGGACCCCGCTCGGCGTCGCCAGGACCACGACGTCGACCATCCCGGGAAGGTCGAGCAACTCGTCGAGACCCGGTACCACCCGCACCCCGGGGAGGTCGGCACGGGCGGCCGCCGCCCGGTCGTCATCCGAGGTCGACACCGCGACGACCTCCAGGCCCGCCCGAGCCAGGAGCGGGGCATGGATACCGCGGCCGGCCGACCCGTACCCGGCCAACGCGACCCGCGTCATCCGGGTCGGCCCTCGTGCGTCGGCCGCACCCGCGTGGCGGGCGTCATCCGCTCCGGGAATGTCGCTCACGGCCGAAGCCTAGATACGTGATCCCTGGGGCGCCACAGGCTCGCCACCGGGCCCGGTCGACGATGCGGCCACCGGAACATCCGCCTCGGGGCGATCCGGCCGTACCGTGGAGCGCATGCGGTTCGTGCACCTCGGGTTCGCCCCCGACCTCGTCGAGTACCACGACGGATGGCGGGCTCAGCGCGACCTGCATGCGCAGGTCGCGAGCGGTGAGGTCGGCGACACCGTGCTGCTGCTCGAGCATGCTGCCGTCTATACCGCCGGGAAGCGCACCGATCCGCACGAGCGGCCTACCGACGGCACCCCGGTGGTCGATGTCGACCGTGGCGGAAAGATCACCTGGCACGGACCGGGCCAACTCGTCGGCTATCCGGTGGTTCGGCTCCCCGAGGTGCCCATCGATGTCGTCGCCCACGTGCGCCGGCTCGAAGAGGTGATGATCCGGGTCTGCCGGCAGTTCGGGGTCGAGACGGTCCGGGTGGCGGGCCGTAGCGGCATCTGGGCGCTCGCCGACGACCGCGGACCCGATCGCAAGCTTGGCGCGATCGGCGTGCGGGTGAGCCGCCGGGTGACCATGCACGGATTCGCCCTCAACTGCGACGCCGACCTGTCCTGGGCCGACACGATCGTTCCCTGCGGTATCCCGGATGCCGGGGTCTCCTCACTCAGCGTCGAGGCCGGCCGGCGGGTCACCGTCCAGGAGGTGCTCCCGTACACCGAGAAGCACCTCGCCGACGTGCTCGGCTGAGTCGGCGGCGACGGGTGCCCAGCCGGGGCCGTCACTGGCCCGACGCGTACGCTGACCCTTGTGACCGTCGCACCTGAGGGACGCCGCCTGCTGCGCGTCGAGGCGCGCAACGCGGAGACGCCGATCGAGCGCAAGCCGGAGTGGATCCGCACCACCGCGCGGATGGGGCCGGAGTACACCCAGATCGCCGGCATGGTGAAGGGGCAGGGCCTGCACACCGTGTGCCAGGAGGCCGGTTGCCCCAACATCTTCGAGTGCTGGGAGGACCGCGAGGCCACCTTCCTCATCGGCGGCGACACCTGCACCCGGCGCTGCGACTTCTGCGACATCGCCACCGGTCGCCCCCAGCCGCTCGACCTCGGCGAGCCGGTGCGCGTCGCGGAGTCGGTGCGCACCATGGGCCTGCGCTACGCGACCGTCACGGGAGTGGCCCGCGACGACCAGCCCGACGGTGCGGCATCCCTCTACGCCGACACGATCCGGCAGATCCATCTGCTCAACCCGAGCACCGGCGTCGAGATCCTCCCGCCGGACTTCGGTGCCCGGCCCGAACTCGTCGGCCAGGTCTTCGACGCCCGTCCCGAGGTGTTCGCGCACAACCTCGAGACGGTGCCGCGCATCTTCCGGCGGATCCGCCCGGCGTTCACCTACGAGAAGTCACTGCGGGTGCTGTCGATGGCGCGCGCGGCGGGGCTGGTCACCAAATCCAACCTCATCCTCGGCATGGGCGAGGAGGACCACGAGGTCGACGCCGCCATCCGCGACCTGCGTGACGCCGGCTGCGACATCCTCACGATCACGCAGTACCTCCGTCCGTCCCCGAACCATCACCCGATCGACCGGTGGGTGCGGCCTGAAGAGTTCGTGCACTGGTCCGAAGTCGCCGAGATGACCGGGTTCATCGGCGTCCTGGCCGGCCCGCTGGTGCGCAGTTCGTACCGGGCCGGGCGGCTGTGGGCGACCGCGATGCGCCGTTCGGGTCGGGAAGTCCCGGCCCACTTGGGTCATCTCGCGGATGCCGAAGCGTCCCCCGCTCGCCAGGAGGCCGCAGCGCTGGTTCGCCACTCGACGCGCGCCGTATCCTGAACGTTCTTCCCCGCCCGGGTGTCGCTGCCCGGGTGCCCACCCGCCAGCCAGGAGCCTGTGCCGCCCGTGTCCGACCAGCCAGAGAAGAAGCCCGGCCGTCTCGCCGAGATCCGACAGGCGTACCGCGCCATCCGCAGCCTGGACAAGCGCC
>JBOFJB010000370.1:0-4466 GCA_051650465.1 Dermatophilaceae bacterium
GTATTGCACTGGATGACGACCGCCTGGTTCTCGACCGCCCGGGCCCGGCCCAGCAGCGACCAGTGCGCCACCCGGGCGGCCGGCCACGCGGCCGGCACGACGAACACCTCCGCACCCGCGTCGACCTGACGGCGATACAACTCGGGGAAGCGGAGGTCGTAACAGGTCGAGAGCCCGACCTTGACCGACCTGGCGGAGCCGGCTGATCGGCCCACCGGCAACACGTCGGTCGGCAGTGCGTCCACCGACAGTGCGTCGATCGGCAAAGGATCGGTCGGCGACGTGTCGATCGGCAGCGCGAGGACGGGAACCTCGGTGCCGGCCTCCATCAGCACCGGTTCACCCGCCCCGAAGCCGAAGCGGTGCACCTTGCGGTACCACGCGAGCACCGTGCCGTCGGCCCCGAGGACGATCGAGGTGTTTGCGAGATCGCGACCTTCTCGACCCGGTTCGGGGAGCCGCTCCACGAACGACCCGGCGTGCAGCACCACCGATGCCGCGCGGGCGGCATCCGCCATGGCCCGGGCCCACGGACCGCCGAGCGGCTCGGCCAGCCCGGCCCAGTGCTGGTAGCCGAAGCCGGTCGGCATCCACAACTCGGGAAGGACGACCAGGTCGTAGCCGGTGAGGCCGGCGACGACCGAGCACACCCGCTCGATCCGCGCGCCGGACGACTCGGAGTCCCCGTATTCCAACTGCACCACCGCGACCCGCATACCGACCAGTGTCACCGCGTGCCGGTCAGCGCGTCGAGTCGGCCTGGTCGCCCGGGTCCCACGCTCAGCGTGGGAGCTTGCCCAGCCAGGAGTTGTACTTCTCGAGTTCGGCGTCGCCGTCACGGTCGGCCTGCCGGTCGCGGCGCCGGGCCTCGGCCGCGTCGTGCCGGTGCCACTGCAACGCCACCACCACGGCCAGCACCAGGGTGGGCGCCTCGCCGACACCCCAGGCGATCTCGCCACCGCGCTGCTGATCGGCGAGCGGATCGGGCAGCCACGGCAGGTCGAGTTGGGTATAGAAACCCTCGGCGAGCAGCGATTCGCTACCGGTGAGGGCGACGCCGAAGAAGGCGTGAAACGAGATGGTGGCGAACAGCACGACGAGCAGCATCAGCGGGGACCAGCGCGGCACGCCCGGGTCGGTGCCGATGAGCACCCAGACGAAGAGATAGCCGGTGAGCAGAAAGTGCGCGGTCATCAGCAGGTGGCCGGTGTGCGTGGTGAGCGCGAGTTCGAACGCGCCCGTGTAGTAGAAGACGGCGAGGCTGGCGAAGAACAGCACCGCGGCCACCACCGGGTTCGCCAGCACTCGCATCGCCCGCGAGTGCACGACCTGCAGCAGCACCTCGCGCGGACCCCAGGTGCGGTCGGTGCGAGCCGGCAGCGTCCGCAGCGCGAGGGTGACCGGCGCGGCGGGCACCAGCAGCAACGGCACCACCATTGCCAGCGCCATGTGCTCGACCATATGCATGCTGAACAGCACCCGCCCCCAGATGCCGGGGCCGCCGAAGGTGGCCCAGCAGAACAGCGCCCAGCCGGCGGCCCACGACACGACCCGCCACACCGGCCACGCGTCGCCCCGGCGGTGCAGCCGGATGACGCCACGCAGGTAGAGACCCACCGCCAGGACCGCGATGGCGAGGAACAGCCAATCGACCCGCCAGGCGGTGAACCAGTCGGCGGCGCCCATCGGCCCGGGGTCGGGGTACCCGGACAGTTCGAGCGTCCGGCTCGGCGCCGGCTCCTGTTCGGCTACCGGTGGCGGAGTGCGCGCCAACACCGCCGCCAGGCCAGTCGCCGCCCCCATCAGGGCCAGTTCCGCAATCCCGAGACGGGCGAACGCGCGGCCGTCACCGGGGTCAGCGGTGAGCCGGGTGGCGATGCCGCGGCGGTGCCGCCATCCGAACGCCCCGAGCGCGACCAGGATGAGCGTCTTGCCGAGCAGCAGCAGCCCGTAGTCGGTGCCGATGTCGTCGAGCGTGCCCAGCCGGGTCGACGCCTGGAGCAGCCCGGAGAGCACCACCGCTCCGTAAGCCCACCCGGCCAGCGTGGAATACCGAGCGACGGTGGGGCCGAGGTCGCGGCCGAGCGTGCGCCGCATCGCGACCAGGGCGAGCAGCCCGCCGATCCAGACCACCACCCCGAGCAGGTGCACCGCGAGCGCGTTCACCGCGGTCTCGTGGCTGGCCGAACCGGCCGCGTGCCCGGTGAGCGAGAGGATGACGACACCGGCCACGGTGGCGAGCGCGAGCCACGCCATCCCCGCGCGTCCGCGAGCGAACGCGCAGCCGCCGGCCACCGCCAGCCCGACCAGCGCGCTGATGAGCAGCACCCGGGTCGTCTCGAGACCCCAGGTGAACTCGACCAACTGGCTGACGAACTCCGCGGATGCCGGGGGCGTGCCGGCGAGGTCGGCGAAGGTCAGCGACACCTCGGCCAGCGCCGCGAACGCCCACATCGACGCGGTCATCCCAGCGAGGTACACCGCGGTCGACCGGCGCTCGGTCCGCGCCCGCTCGGGGGCGAGGAACGCGGCGAGCACGAGCAGCCCCGCAGTGGCACTGGCGGCGAGCGCACTCAGCGCGGAGGCCGCGGGCAGCCCCCACCGGACCAGCGGGCCAGGGTCGCCGAGCGCCAGCGGCGCCGCGACTCCGGTGGCTGCGACGGCGGCCACCACGACGGCGAGCCCGGAAACCACCGTGACCGCCAACGGGCGCACCAGGGCGGGATCGCGCTCGAAAGTCATTACTCCAGCGTAGGTACTGTGGCGCCATGACGGTGCACCCGACAGCCCCGACCGACCTGGCCGGGATGGTCGACGCCTGGGCGCAGACCGTGCGCAGCGTCCTCGACCTCGGCCGCACCATGCGGCCCGAGGATGCCGACCAGCCCACGGACTGCCCCGGCTGGACGGTGTTCGACCAGATCGCCCATATCGCCAGCGCGGAGGCCGGACTGGCCGGTGAACCGGTGGCCGACCTCGACGTCAGCGGTCGCGCCCATGTGCGCAGCCCGTTCGGTGAGCGGATCGAGCGGTTGGTGGAGAGCCGCCGTGGCCGGTCGCTCGACGAGGTGCTGGACGAGTTCGAGGACCGCCTCGCCGAGCGGCTCGCGGTCTACGGGGGCCCGGACGTCACCGCCGAGTCCGAGGTGCCCGGACCGTTCGGCCGCACCACACTGCTCGACCTTCTCGGGGTGCGCACCTTCGACATCTGGACCCACGAACAGGACATCCGCGAGGCGCTGGGCCGCCCCGGCGGCCTCGACACCCCGGCCGCTGCGGTCTCCGTGACGCGTTTTCTCGACGCGCTCCCCCGCATCGTCGCCCGGGACGCCGGCGTCGAGCCCGGCCAGGCGGTCGTGCTCGACATCACCGGGCCGACCGTGGCTCGAGCCGGGGTACGGGTGGAGGAACAGGACGGCGGGCCGGTCGGCATCCCGTTGTTCAGCGGCGCACCGGAGCAGCATCCGGATGTCGTCGCGACCACGCTCACCATGTCGACGCAGGTGGTGATGCGGCTCGCCGGCGGGCGACGCGACCCCGCCGACGTGCATGTCGTGGTCCACGGCGACGCCGACGTGGCGCGGCGCGTGCTGCGCTCGCTGGCCGTGACGCCATGACACCAGCCGTGGCGGCGATGCGGCGGCATCCCGCGTGAACCGCTTCACGACGAGCACCACGGCCGAGGCCACGATCAGCGCCGCACCGGACCAGGTGTGGGCGGCGGTCACCGACGCCTCGCTGCTCGCCCGCCTCACTCCGTTCCTGTCGCGCATCACCGACCACGGCGAGCACTGGATCTGGGAGATGGCCGGGGTCCCGGCCCTGGGCCGCACGCTCGCGTTCACCTTCACCGAGCGGATGACGTTCGACCCGCCGCACCGCATCGAGTTCGTGCACGAGCCACCCGAGGGCGCCACCGAGCACGCGGGCGTGGCGGGCTGGTACGCGCTCGAGCCGCGTGCCGGCGGCACGCATCTGTCGACGGCACTGCACATCACGGCGCACCTGCCCGCGCCGGGCCTGATGCGGATTCCGGTCGAGGGGGCCATGCACCAGGTGGCGTCGTTCATGGGAAACCGGTTCTCGCAGAACCTGCTTCGGCATCTCGACGCTGCCGCCCTCTGAGGGAGGCGACCGTTGGACGGCACACCTGTCGACAGGTGTAGCGCCAGAGACGTCGCCGGGTCCGCAAAGCCCGGCGGCTACGGACCCCGATCACCATGTTCGGTGACAGGGGTCGAGCGTTGTCGGACTGTGCTCCGCTGGCGATGTCCGCAACCCAGCCGCCGGCGATCGGCCTGTCCGCAGGATGGCGGGGTAAGTTGCGGGCAGTCGGGTTGCCCACAGAGCGATGGGGTGGTTTGCGGTGTGTCGGTGGTGTCGGGTTCGATGGTTGGCACGTGGGTCGTGGCCGGTCGGGTCGGCGGCCGTGGTGAAGGGGTTTGTGGGATGAAGTTCGATATGGG
>JBOFJB010000371.1:0-35629 GCA_051650465.1 Dermatophilaceae bacterium
TCAGTGACGTGCTCCTGACCGATGACATCGGCGAACGTCTCCGGCCGGTACCGGCGGTACAGCGCGGTGCTCACCCACCGACCCTAGCCCGCTCACGACCGCCCGGGAGTGACTGTCCTCAGGCTGAGGGCTCACCGGCGCGGGGCTATAGGGTCAATCTCGGGAGACTGGACGGTTGTCAGGTGTCGCCACCAGCTGGGCACCCGCCGAGGTGCGAGTCGGGCGGGACCAGACCCGGAGAGGGAGCGTGTGCTGATCCGTGGGGCTCGTGTCGAGGCGCGCGGCGTCGCCAAGGGCGTGGGCGGCGCCGTCCTGCTGCCGCCGACATCCGTGACCGCCGAGCCGGGACGATGCCTGGTCGTGCGCGGAGCAAACGGCTCGGGCAAGACCACCCTGTTGCGCCTCGTTGCCGGCCTGCTCGACCCGTCGTCGGGGACGGTGACCGTCGACGGGCGACCAGTCGACGAACGCGACCGGGCCATCCGCGAGGCCGTGGCGGCGCTGATCGGACCGCCGGCGATGTTCCACGACCTCACGCTGCACGATCACTTCGTGCTCATCGACGCCACCTGGGGGCGCGACCCGAGCACCTGTACGGGTCGCGTGGCGGAGGCACTGGACGAGTTCGGTCTCGGCGACTACGCGTCGAGGTTCCCGCATGAACTGTCGTCGGGGCAGGCACACCTTGCCCATCTCGCTCTGGTGCTGTTCCGGCCGGCCCGACTCCTGGTGCTCGACGAACCCGAGCAACGCCTCGACGGTGACCGGCGGAGGCTGCTGGCCGCGCGGGTTGCTGCTCGGCGGGACGCGGGGACCACCGTCGTAATGGCCTGCCACGACGACACCGTGACGAGCGCGCTCGCCGACGACGTGGTCACCCTCAGCCATGACGGATGACGCCCGACCCCGCGACGGACGGGTCCAGAACTCACAGCCGGCGGACGACCTCCAGCCACCGGACGACGCTCAACGGCTCGCCGCTCAGCCGCCGGATGACGCTCATCGGCTCGCCGACGCCATCCATGTCTGGCACGGCCCCGGCGGCGACAGCGCCACCCGGCGGCTGGCCTACGCGGGGTACCTCACCGCGCTGTTCGGCAGCATCTACGGATTCACCCTGGCCAGAGGAGTCACGGTCACGCTCGGCCCGGACGCGTGGGTACTCCGCCACCCGCTGCTGGCCGGCAGCGGGCCCGTGGCCCCGCCGCTTCCCTGGGTCGACCTGGTGGTGACCAGCTCGATCGACCGCGCGCTCACCCTCCGCGCGGCCTGGCGGATGCCGCTCTCCGTGCTGGTGCTTGTGGGGTTCGTCCTGGGGCCGCTGCTCGCGGCCGGGTTCTGGGCCGCGGGTGGCGTCTCGGTGCTCGTGGTGCCGTGCGCGGCGGTGGCGGGAGCCATGGTGGGCGCGGCGGTGGCGTGGTCCTGGCTTCATGGCCAGGCCCGCTCGTCCGCACCCGTCCCGGGAGCCCCGTGGCGACCCGCTCGGGGAGCACAGTGGCCGTCGACCTTGCTGCGCCGCCTCGACGTCGGCACACTGCGCGACCACACGGTGCGCTCCACGCGGTTCGCCGGCGGCGTCCTCACGGGCGAGGCCCGCGTCATCCGGATGGAGTCGACCCGGCCCGTGCGCCGAGGGCGCGACTGGCAACTGCGGCAACGGGGTCCGCAGCTGACGGTGGTGCTGCGTGACCTCATCGGGCTACGCCGCCGGCCCGCCCGGCTGGGGGGCGGCGCGGTGTTGGTGGCCGCCGGGGCGGCCGGCATCACCTCGGTGCGGGGCGACCTGGCCGGCAGTGGTCTCGCCATGGCGGTGTGCGGGCTGCTCTGCTGCCACGTCGGCACCGGATGCTGGGCCGGCGGCCTGCGGCTGCTCGGCGACGCGATGGGGGCGCCGAGGCTGCTCGGCGGCTCGGTCCGCGGTCAGGCCGTCGCGCACTCGGTCGTGCCGGCCGTGCTGGCCGCCGCAGTGGTCGTGGCGGTCGTGGCGGCGGTCAGCGCCACGAGCGGCGGGGTGCCGCGGGCCTGGGCGCTGGTAGCCGGGCTGCCCATCGTGCTCGTCGCGGCCCACTGGCAGGCAGCGTTCCGTGGTGCGCCACCGATGACTGTGCAACTGCCGGAGGCCGGGCCGATCCTCCTGGCGCTGTGGTGGGCCGGGCCGGCCTGCACCGCAGCCACTCTCGGTGTGGTGCTCCTGCTGTGCCTCGACGAGCCCGCCGGTGTCGGGCGGTGGGTGACCGTCATCCTGGTCCTGGTGGGCGCAGGGTGGTGGGCCGGGCGTGCCCTGAGGCGTGCCCTGGCAGCGGCGCGCGCCTGACCCGACCGGCAGCGCCTGACCTACTCTCGACAGGTGCGCATCGATGTCTGGTCCGATCTGGTCTGCCCGTTCTGCCACCTCGGCCGGCGGTACCTCGAGCTGGCCCTGGAGCAGTTCGAGCACGCCGACGGGATCGGCGTCGTCTGGCACAGCTTCCAGCTCGACCCGAACGCGCCGGCGGTCGACCGCGCCCCGGTGGTCGAGGCGGTCGCCGCGAAGTACGGCGTCCCCGTGGAGCAGATCGCCGAACAGAACCGGCGGATGGCGCGCGATGCCGCCGCGGTGGGCCTGGACTTCGCCTGGGAGCGGCTGGTCGGCGGCAACTCCTACGACGCGCACCGCGTCATCCATCTCGCACGCTCGGTCGGCCGGGAACAGGACGTGACCGACCGGCTGATGCGCGCGTGGTACTCCGAGGGCGAGGCGATCGGCGACCACGACACGCTGCGGCGGCTCGGCGCCGACGCCGGCCTCGACGCCGACGACGTGCGCGCCCTCCTCGCCGGCGACGACTTCGGTATCGACGTGCGCACCGATCTCGCGCTCGCGGCGCAGATCGGCGTCACCGCGGTGCCGATGTTCGTGCTCGACCAGAAGTACGGCGTCAGCGGAGCGCAGCCGGTCGACGTCATGCTGGGCGCCATCCGTGAGGTGTGGGAGCGCCAAGGCACCGAGCCCGAGGCGATTGCGACCGGCGGCGGCTGTGGTGGCGGCTGTGGTGGCGGCTGCTGCGGCGGGGTCTGCGGCTCCGGGGGCGAGGCGGATGACGGGGCACCGGCGCGGGCCGAGCCCACCGTCACCGTCCGCTGACCTCACCCGCCGAGAACCAGGACACCCCGCGTACCTGGAAGAGCTCACCTGCCCTTGCTGCATTCCTGCCCTGGGGGAGTTCGGCGAGGTACCACCACGCGGGGTGCCGGGCCTGATTCTAGGCGCGCGGCGCCATCCGTAGAAATCGGCGCCGACCGGGAGCCAACGGTCGAAGCACCCCCTACCGCCCAGCGCCCGCGGCCCCGACTACCCCGCCTCCGACCCCGGCGACCGGCCCTCAGGCCGGAACGCCACACTGGCGGAACCCGATCCGGAGGAGACCGATGACACCTCGCACCCTGTTCACTTGGCTCGCGCGCGCCGAGGTGGTGACGTGGACCCTGCTCCTCGTGGGCATGGTGCTCAAGTACGGCACTCGCACCACTGAGTTGGGGGTGCGCGTGTTCGGGATGGTGCACGGCGTGGTGTTCCTCGGCTATCTGCTCGCCGTCGTGGTGGTCGCCCTCGACCAGCGCTGGTCACTGCGGTTGACCGCACTGGCGGTCGCGGCCGGGGTGCCGCCGTACGCCACGGTGTGGTGTGAGCGATTCGTCGAACGGTCCGGGTCGGTCACCGACCAGTGGCGGCTCACACCCGGCGGCCAGCTGCCGCGCAACTCGCTAGAGCGGGTGCTCGCGAGCGGGCTCGCGCGACCGGTCACGGCATCCATCGTCGGCGTGGCGGGGATCGCGGTCGTCACGGCCGTCCTGCTGCTCGTGGGTCCGCCCTCGCCGCCCGGCTCGGCCGGATAGCGGGCGCCGCCGGCCCGGACGGTGGCGGCTGCGGATTTCGGCCGGATGCGCAGGCTCCGGTAGCCTCCCCGGCGGAGGATTCGCATAGTGGCCTAGTGCGCACGATTGGAAATCGTGTTGGGGATGAAACCCCTCGCGGGTTCAAATCCCGCATCCTCCGCCGACATCAGAACCCCCGAGAGCCGCGCTCTCGGGGGTTCTGGTATGCCGAGGGGCTCGCCCCCGCCGACCAGCCGGTGCAGCGGTGCCTGCTCAGGACGGGACGACCACATCCGCGGACGGTGCGCCGCGCAGCCGACGGTCGGTGGTCACCAGGGGAACACCCAATAACCCGGCGAGCTGCACGTACACCGCGTCGACCAGCCGCAGTTGATGACGCCGCGCCCACGTGCCGAGGAGGAGGTCGGTCACCGGATGACGCCGGATCGGTGCGGTGCGGAGTGCGTGGAGCCCGGACTCGACCCGGTCCGCCTCGAGGTCGCCGGCCCGGTGCAGCCGGCCCAGCGCCGAGAGCACCTCGGCGTCGAGATGAGCCGGCGCATGCAGCGCATGACCGGCGATCCGCCGGCGGACGGCGTGACCGTGCTCGTTGTCGAGGAGGAGGTCGACGAGCGCGGACGCGTCGAGCACCACCTCAGGCATGGCGCGTCGGAGCGTCGTCCCGCGCGGCATCGAGCGCCGCCAGAGCACGATCGTGCGGCACGCGGGCGGATGACGCCGTCGTCGCCGACGCCGCGAGCCACGCGTCGGTGGAGCGGGCGGCGAGCGTGCGTCGCACCGCCTCCTGGGTCACCGCCGACAGATTGAGGCCGGCCTCTTTGGCCTCGGCCGCAAGCTCGTCCGGGAGGTATACGTTCACCCGCGTCATACCACACGATATACACACATCCCTGGGCGCGACCTGGTGAGTCGGTCGTCGCCGCCCTCACCACCGAAGCCGCCCCGGCCAAGAAGTAGGCGTCGGGCCGGCCGCCGCAGGGCGTTCAGCCGGGCTACGTGTCGCAAACCAGGTCGAGATGACGTGACACGCAGAGCCGCCGGTGAATCGGCCTGCGTGTCGCGTCATCTCGATCAGTCGGAAGGTCGTCCCGCCACCTAGGCTGACGCCGAGGAGGGCGCAGTGGAGGCAGGCGAGGAGGGCGCGCCGGACGCAGGTGACGTGCGGCTCGACGGCGATGCGCGACCGGAGCCGTTCCCGGGCCGCACAGAACCGGACGCTGCCACCGGGACGAGCGCGACACGATGAGCTCGGTGCCGACGCCGCGCGCCGGGTCGTGCGCCTTGCGCCGGGTGGTCGGCACCGAGCCGGTGACACGGGAGCTGTGGGGACCGGGCGACCCGGCCACGCTGCATCCGGACGAGGCAGCCGTGGTGCGCGCCGCTGTCGACGCGCGCCGGCGCGAGTTCGCCGCCGGTCGGGCCTGCGCCAGGTCGGCGCTCGAGGCACTGGGCCACCGCGGCATCCCGCTCGTGCCCGGCGCCGCGCGAGAGCCGCAGTGGCCGGCCGGCCTGGTCGGGAGCATCACCCACGGTGGCGGCTACTCCGCGGCGGCGGTGGCGTCATCCGACCGCCTGCTCGCCATCGGGATCGACGTGGAGCCCGACGCCCCGCTGCCTGCCGAGCTCGACGACATCGTGATGACGGATGCCGAGCGGGCCGCGGTCGAGGCGCTCGCGGCACGAGACCCGCAGACGCCATGGAGCCGAATCGTGTTCAGCGCCAAGGAGTCCGTGTACAAGACGTGGTTCCCCCTGTGTCGGCGGGCCCTCTGGTTCCACCAGGCCACCGTGCATCCGGCCACCGACGGGACGTTCCGGGCACGCATCCTCGAGGCGGATGCCGGCTCCTACCCTCGCGAGGTCGCCGGGAGCTGGAGCCGAGCGTCCGGGGTCCTCCTGACGGGAGTCGTGCTCTCCCACCGGGACCAAGGCGTCATCCCCGGGTGACGGGCGTCATCCCTGGGCGAAGGGCGTCATCCCTGGGCGAAGGGCGTCCTCCCCGGGTGGCCGGCGCCGGTCGCACCGTGCCGCTGACGACCCCTCGCGGATGCCGCTCACTCGCCGGGTCTGGGCGTTCCGGCGAGGTCGACGACCGCCTGCCGGCTCACCTTTCCCGTGGGGGTGCGTGGGATGCGGGCGACGACGATGCGCACCGGTCGCTCGTAGGGCAGCAGCTCGCGCCGGCAGTGCTCGTGCAGCTCCTCCTCGGACGGCGCACCGCCGGCCACCGGCTCGACGACGCACACCGGGACGGCCCCGAGCCGAGCGTCGGGCCTGCTGACGACCACGGCCTCGTGCACCGCGGGGTGGTTCTCCAGCTCGTGCTCCACCCGGTCGGGCGACACGTTGAAGCCGCCCCTGACGATGACCGCGTCGACCCGGCCGAGGACCCAGAGGAACCCGTCGTCGTCCAGCCGGGCCCGATCGGCGGTGCGGGTCCAGACCGCGCCCTCCGGCGCCTGTTCGGTGCGCACCTCGAGCACACCGACCGCACCGGGCGCGACGGGGCGACCACCCGCATCGACGACCCTGAGCTCGACACCTGCGTGAGCGCGGCCCGCGCTACCGGCCTTCGCCGACCACCAGCTGCGGTACAGCTCCCTCGTCCAGCCGGCGACCGCACCGGCGAACTCGGTGGCCCCGTAGGTGGTGAGCACCGGCACGCCGTACCGCTCGGTGAACGCGGTCGCGACCGGCGTGGGACAGGCCGCGGCTCCGGTGGTGACCAGACTGAGACTCGCCACCTGGTCGACCGGCACCTCGGCGTCGAGGACCGCGGCGATGGCCGCCGGCACCAGGAAGGTCGCCCGGATCCCGTGCGCCGCGACCGCGCGTGCCCACGCGTGCGGGTCGAACCGAGGCAGCACCACCACGGGACGGCCGCTGCTCAGCCCCCCGAGAAGCGACCACACGCCGGCGATGTGCTCGATGGGGTGGGAGACCAGCGTGGGCCGGGCGGACGGGCGCGCCTCGAGCTGCTCGCTGGAGCGTAGCGACGCGAGGACCTGGCGGTCGGTCAGCTGGATGCGCTTGGGCCGGCCGGTGGTCCCTCCCGACCGGAGCTCGAGGAGCACGTCCGGGCGCACCGGCCCGTCGTGGCTACTGACCCGCGGTCCGGCCCGGCTGCTCTCCCGAACCACGGCGCGTCCGTCGTCGACCGTCAGCACGGCGTGGCCGTCACCTCCGGCTGCACCGACGAGGGCGGGGTCGCGGCGGGCAGTGTCGCCGCCGAGCACGACCGCCCGGGGAGCGGCATCGGCGAGTGCGGCGGTGAGCTCGTCGGCGGGCGTCCGAGCGGACAGCAGCAGGACGCACGACCCCCGGGTCACCGCGGCGAGCAGCGCGACGATCGGGTCGGCCTCGTTCTCCGCGAGCACTGCCACCGGGGATCGCGGCGGAGCCCCGGCATCGGCGAGCGCCCGGTCGACCGAGGCGGCGGCCTCGCGCAGCCGGGACCAGGTCCACGACCGGGACCCGACCGTGAGCGCCGTGCGCTGCGGGCGCTGGGCGCCGAGTCGATGTGCGAGCACCGAGACGACGGTCGAGTGTGGTGTCGACGGAACGGCGGCCTGGTCCATAGTCACGCGAGTATGATATTCATTATCAACAACGACCTGGTCTCGAGCCGAGGGGAACGCGTGACGAACAGCTCAGTCGATCGCCGTGGTCCAAGCACTGCCACCGGAGCAGGTTCCGGCTCGGCCGTCGCCCTCACCGACCTCCAGGTCGCCTATCTTCTCGGGCGCCGCCCCGGCCCGGCCCTGGGCGGCATCCGCGCGTGCACCGGAGTCGAGATCCTCGTGCACGACGTCGACGACCGGGCGCTCGCAGCGTCGTACGCCGCGGTCACGGGGCGCTACGACGTCGTGGGCACCTCGGTCGTCGCCGAGGAGGCCCAGCTGCTGACACCACCCTCGCCACTGCGGCTGGACCTGGTCGACCTCAGCGGCGCCGAGCCGGCAGCACGCGAGGCCGCGCTCACCCGGGCGAGGGCAGCGCTCGAGGAGGCGCCGGATGCCGCGATGCGGGCATCGGCGTACCGGGTCGGCGACGCGGTCCACGTCTTCGTCGTCATCGACCTGGTGCTGCTCGACCTGCCTGGTCTGCAGCAGGTGCTGGACGCGTGGGCCGCAGAGCTTCGCCGACCTACGCGGAGCCCGGACCCGGGTGCGCTGGGCGGCCTCGGTGACCAGCTGCGTGCCGTCGAGGCCGACACCTCAGGGCCGGCCGGTGAGCGCGCCCGCCGCCGATGGGAGGACGAGCTCGACACCCTGCCACCCGCGCCGGAGCTGCCGCTGGCCACTGCCCCGGAGTCCCTGGCGGGGCCGGCCGCACGTCACCTGACCTCGCGCATCTCGGCCGACGTCTGGACGCAGCTGCATGCCACAGCCAGGGCGAACGGCATCGACCCGGAGACGCTGCCGCTCCTCGCCCTCACCGAGGTCGTGCGCACGTGGTCGAAGGAGCCCGACTTCCGCCTCGCCGTGAGCTCGCGGCACCGCCCACCACCCGCCGACTCCCCGCCGGCGGCCGGTCAGCTCACCGTTCCCGGCATCGTGTCCGTCCGGGCGGCATCCACGTCCACCCTGCGCGAGCGGGCCGAGGCACTGCAGGAGCAGGCACGACGGGCCGCCGACCTGAACGCCTACAGCGGCATCCAGGTGATGCGAGACCTCACCCGGCGACACGGCGGAACGCGCGCGACCGCCCCGGTGGTCCACACCTCCACTCTGGGTACCGGCGTTCCCGACGGGATCGGCGCCCTGGGCGAGCTGGTCACCCTCTCGACGAGGACCCCCCAGGTGTGGCTGGAGCACCAGGTGGTGGCGACCGGCGGCGGCCTGACGATCGGCTGGCACACCGTGGACGGCCTGCTCCGTCCCGGCGTCCTCGAGGCGATGGTGTCGGCTCACGACGAGCTCCTGCGGCGGATGGCGACCGACCCGGCGGTGTGGGACACGGCGGGCCGAGTGGTCGACCTGCCGGCCGACGCGGCCACCGAGCAGGCCGCGGTCAACGACACCGCGAGCGACATCCCACCGGCGCGGCTGCACGACCTGGTGGCGAACGCCGCCCGGCGTCATCCGAACGCCCCGGCCGTCATCCACGGGGACACCGTGACGACGCACGGCACCCTGCACGATCGCGCCCTCCGGCTCGCCGGGCGGATCCAAGCCGTCGCCGCACCGCAGCCCGGCGAGCTGGTGGCCGTGATGCTCGGGGCCGGCACCGACCAGCTCGTGGCCGTCCTCGCCGTCCTGCACGCCGGCGGCGCCTACGTCGTCGTCGACCCGGCCCTGCCCGCCATCCGCCGTCGCGCGTTGATCGAGCGCTGCCAGGTGTCGGTCGTCGTCAGCCGGGCGCAGGACGCGGCGGACACGGTGCCCGACGGCGTCACGGTGGTGCCGCCGACCGCGTCGCCGGACCTGCCGACAGACGTGTCGGCGGGCCCGCCAACGGATGTGCCGGGAGCCGAGGACGGCGGCCCGCGGACCCCGGACGACCTGGCCTACGTCATCTTCACCTCCGGCTCGACCGGCGAGCCGAAGGGCGTGGCGATCACCCACCGCAGTGCCGCGAACACGGTGCAGGACATCGTGCGCCGCTTCGACGTCACCGAGCGGGACCGCGTCCTGGCGCTCGCGCCGAGCACGTTCGACCTCTCCGTCTTCGACATCTTCGGCGTGCTCGGAGCCGGCGGGGCCGTCGTCATCCCCGACGCCGACCGGGCCGGTGACCCCGACCACTGGGTCGACCTGGTCTCCGACCACGACGTCACGCTGTGGAACACCGTCCCGGCCCCGATGCGGCTGTACGCCGACGCGCTCGCCCGGCGCGCCGCCGATGGCCCGGTCACCGGGCCGCGCCTCGTGCTGCTCAGCGGCGACTGGATCCCGCTCGACCTGCCCGACCGCGTCCGCGACGTGCTGCCGGATGCCGAGGTCGTCTCCCTCGGCGGCGCCACCGAGGGCTCGATCTGGTCCATCTGCCACCGGATCCGCGACGTCGACCCCAGCTGGACCAGCATCCCCTACGGGCGCGCGCTCGCGAATCAGACGATGCACGTCCTGGACCGATGGCGGCAGCCGTGCCCGACCTGGGTCACCGGCGAGATCCACATCGGCGGCGCCGGGGTCGCGGCTGGCTACTGGCGCGACGAGACCCGCACGGCCGAGCGCTTCATCCGGTCTCCCCGGACTGGCGCGCGGCTCTACCGCACCGGCGACCTCGGCCGGTTCCTCCCCGGCGGCGACATCGAGATCCTCGGCCGCGAGGACCTCCAGGTGAAGATCAACGGCTACCGGGTCGAGCTCGGCGAGGTGGAGGCGTGCCTGGCCGCCCTGCCCGGGGTCGACCAGGTCGTCGTCAGCGCACCGCCCCACCCGGGCACGGGCCAACGACAGGTGATCGCCCACGTCGTGCTCCGCGAGGACGGTCCCGACGAGGACGGCCCCGACGAGGCGGCGGTGCGGGCAGCAGCCGGGCAGCAGCTGCCCTCGTACATGGTGCCGAGCCGGGTCTTACCGGTGCCGGCGGTGCCGCTCACCCCGAACGGCAAGGTCGACCGGGCCGCCCTCCCCGTGCCCTGGGGAGCCGACGAGCCGGCCCGGCCGGAGCCCGCGAGCCCCGTCGAGTCCGCGCTGCGGCAGATCTGGGTCGCCCAGCTCGGACACGACGAGTTCGGCACCGCCGACGGCTTCTTCGACGCGGGCGGCGACTCGCTGCACGCGGTCGGCATCCTGCGGGAGCTGCGCGAGCGGCTCTCGCTCTCCCCCGACCTGGAGCCGGACCTCGCCGAGGCGCTGTTCACGAACAGCGACATCGCCGGACTCGCCGAGATCATCGAGCGGGATGCCGCGTGACACGGGCGGGGTACGACCACGTGGTGATCGGCGGCGGGTCCGCGGGGTGCGTGCTGGCGGCGCGGCTCGCCGAGGCCGGACACGAGGTGCTGCTGCTCGAGAGCGGGCCCGACCGTACCGCCGGCGACCGGCCGGACGATCCGCTCCAGGACGCCTCGCGGCTCGTGCTCTCAGGCCACAACTGGGACCATCGGGTGAACCTGCACGGTTCGAACCGCTTCGAGCGGCTGGTCGCCGGCGACTCCGACGGGTCGACGGCCGCCACGGCATCCCGGTCGTCGCGGTCGCCCTACCCGCTCGGCAGGGTGATCGGCGGGTCGTCGGCGGTCAACGGCGCTCTCGCGCTCCGTGCGCTGCCACGCGACCTCGACCGCTGGGCCGAGCCCAGCGATGGCGCGTGGTCCTGGGACCAGGCCGCGCCGTGGTATGACCGGCTCGACCGGGAGGTGCCGATCACCCGTCCGGACGTGGCGACCCTGCATCCGGTCGATGCGGCCTTCCTCGCAGCGTGCCGGGCGCGTTCGGTCCCCGAGACCGACCTCAACGCCGGCGACCGCCCGGACGGCCGCGGCGTGGGGGCCGCGCCCGGCAACGCCGTGGCCGGCCGTCGCGTCGACGCCGCCACGACGCACCTGCGTCCGGCGCGGTCGTCGCGTTCGCTCACGGTGCGGGGCGGCGTCCACGTCGACCGGGTCGAGATCCGACGCGGCCGCGTCGCAGGAGTGCGGGCCCTGGGCGCCGACGGCCCGGAGTCGGTCGCGACGGGGTCGGTGCTGCTGTGCGCGGGCGCGATCGGCTCGCCCACGGTGCTCCAGCGCAGCGGTATCGGCCATCCGGGGCACCTGAGGCGGCTCGGTATCCCGGTCGTCGTGGACGCGCCGGCTGTCGGCGCCGACCTGGCCGACCACGTCTCGCTCGTCATCTGGGCCCGCGGCCACGGCGCTCCGGCCCCCCGCGACCGGTGGCGCGACGTGCTCGCCCGGCTGCCCGGCGGGCACGACCACGAGGTCGACGTGCAGATGGGGACGCTGCACGACGTCGACCCCGCCGCGATCCCCGGCTTCGCGGGTCGACTGCGCGGTACGGCCTTGCTCGGCATGTCGACGATGCTCATGCGCCCGGTGTCGCGCGGCAGGGTGTTCGTCACCACGCCGGACCCGCTGGCCCTGCCCGCCGTCGAGCTCGGGCTGCTCACCGAACGCGAGGACCTGAGCCGGCTCGCGGCCGGTGTCGCCACCGCGTGGGAGCTGCTGTGCGAACCACCGGTGTCGCGCCAGGTGGCACAGGTGTACTCGTGGTCGGCCGGGATCGTGCAGCGGCCCGAGTCGCTGCGGTCGGCGGTCCGCCACCTCGCCGGCCCGGGCTGGCACGCGGCCGGGACCGCCGCGATGGGCCGAGTGGTCGACGGATGGTGTCGTGTAGCCGGTGTCGACGGCCTCCGCGTGGTCGACGCCTCGGTGTTCCCGACCATCCCCAGCACACCGACGAACCTCACCACGATGATGCTCGCCGAGCGGGTGGCCGCCGCGCTGGTCGGCGCATCGACACCCGCCGTCGCTGCCGGGGCGGTGGCGCGATGACCGGCGTGCCCGTCTTCTGCTTCCCCCACGCCGGCGCCACCTCGGCGACGATGCGGCACTGGCCGGCGCTCTCCGGCGCCGATCTCGACATCCGGCCGGTGGACCGCCCGGGACGTGGCCGCCTGGGCCGGGAGCCGGCCGGGCGCGACGCCGACGCCGTGGTGGCGCGCAGCGCCGAGGTCGTCGCGGAGCAGGTGCGGCCCGGCGACCGGTGGGTGTGCCTCGGACACAGCTTCGGCTCCCTGCTCGCCGCGGCCACGGCCGCCGAGGTGGCGCGGCGCACCGGTCACGCCGCCGACCTCGTCGTGGTGTCGGCCGGCCCGCCCCCCGCCTGGCAGCCCACCGAGGACGAGATCGCACCCCTGGACGACGCCGCGCTCGACGACCATCTCGTCGGCATCGGCGACACCCCGCGCACCGTGCTCGCGGGCCCGCTCGGCGCGGTGCTGCGCCGCCACTTCCGTGAGGACCAGGCGCTGCGGTGCCAGCTCGCCGGCCGACGCGACCTCAGGCTCACGACCGGGCTGCTCGCGGTCGCCGCCAGCGAGGACCCCTACGTCCCGGCCGGGCGGATGGCCGACTGGGCGCCGCACACCAGGGGCCCGTTCGACCAGCTGACGGTCCACGGCGACCACTTCGCCGTGGTGCGCGACCCGAGCGAGGTGCTGGCCGTCATCCGCGGCAGGGTGCTGGAGGGGAGCCGAGCATGACCACGACGACCCTCCCTGGGCTCGACACCTTCCGGGCCACGGTGCGCGAGGTGCTGCACGAGCACGCCACGCCACACCACGACGCGTGGGAGCGCGAGGGGCGGACGCCGCGCGAGTTCTGGCGTGCCGCGGGCGCGGGCGGCCTGCTCGCGCCGGCCGCACCCCCGGAGCTCGGCGGTGCCGGGCTCACCGACCCGAGGTACGCGGCAGCCGTCGCGGAAGAGCTCGTGCGGGCCGGGCTGACCGCGCCCGGGATCGTCGCGCACAACGACGTGGCGACCTCGTACGTCCTCGGCCGGGGCAGCTCCGAGCAGCGACGACGGTGGATGCCGGGCCTGGTCACCGGGGAGTGTGTGGCCGCCATCGCGATCACCGAGCCGGGGGGTGGCTCCGACGTCGCAGCCATGGCCACCACGGCACGCCGCGACGGCGACCACTATGTGCTCGACGGCCGGAAGTCGTTCATCACCAACGGCGAGACGGCCGATCTCGTGGTTGTCGCGGCCCGCACCGGCGACGGCCCGCGGGGCCTCAGCCTGGTCGTGGTGGAGCGGGGGACGCCGGGGCTCACCCGTGGCGAGCAGCTCCCCACCCTGGGCTGGCGGGCGAACGACACCTGCGACCTGCGGTTCGACGGATGCCGGGTGCCGGCCGCCAACCTGCTGGGTAGCGAGGGCGCGGCCACCGCGGTGCTCATGCGCGCACTGCCCGCGGAGCGGGTGAGCATCGCGACGGTCGCGGTGACCTCGGCCGAGATGACCCTCGCCGCGGCCTTGACCCACGCACGCACCCGGACCGCGTTCGGCGGACCGATCGGCAGCCTTCAGCACAACCGGTTCGTGCTCGCGACGCTGGACACCGAGGTCACCATCGCCCGGGTCTTCCTGGACCACTGCCTCGCGCAGCACGCCGCCGGCCGGCTCTCGGTCGCCGACGCGGCGAAGGCGAAGTGGTGGTGTACCGAGCTGCAGACCCGCGTCGCCGACCGTGCCGTGCAGCTGCTCGGCGGACGCGGCTACCTCGACGACAACCCGGTGTCGCGGGAGTGGCTGAACAGTCGTGTGCAGACCATCTACGGCGGCCCGACCGAGGTGATGAAGGAGCTGATCGGCCGCTCGCTCGGCCTCTGACCAGGGCCTCTTCCCGAACCGACCGAACCGACGATCCCGACCAACCAGCCGAACCCGACCGAACCGACGATCCCGACTAACCCGCCGAACCCGACCACAGCGACCCGAACCGACCGAACCCGCGCTGATCCCGATCCGACCCAGCAGGAGGACACGATGACCACCGTCGACGACTCGTTGCAGCACCACAACCGCGAGGCCGGCCGCAGCACCTACGACATGTCCGGCTTCACCGTCGAGGTCGCCACCGCGCAGGACTGGCAGATCGTCACCGAGTGGGGCAACGGCGAGAACTGGAACATCGGCCCCCAGGACGCCGAGTGCTTCCGGACGATCGACCCGGAGGGCTTCTTCCTCGGCCGGGTCGAGGGCCGGCCGGTGTCGGCGGTCTCGCTGCTCAACTACTCCGACGACTTCGCGGTGTGGGGCCACTACCTCGTCGCACCCGACGAGCGCGGCAAGGGTTACGGCATCGAGGTGTGCAAGACCGCCAGCCGGCACTCCGGCCAGCGGGTCACCGCCGGTGACGCGATGCCCGAGCAGGTCGACAACTACGCCAAGGACGGCTCCCGGCCCGCGCACCGCACCGTGCACTGGTTCGGCACGGTCGCCCCGACCGACTCGGAGCCGGCGGACAGCATCCGCGAGGTGACCGCGGCCGACCTGAATGCCGTCGCCGACTACGAGGCCGAGGCGTTCCCCGCCCACCGCCGCCGGTTCCTGGAACGGTGGCTCTTCGCCGACGGGCACCGCGCGCTGCTCGCGACCGGCGCGGATGGCGCGGTCGCCGGCTTCGGCGTGGTGCGGCCTGCACCGCGGGGCCATCGGGTCGGCCCGCTGGTGGCGAACACGCCGGAGCTGGCCGGGGCGCTGCTGCGCGCCCTGGTCGCCGGACTGCCCGCGGGAGAGGAGCTGTCGGTGTTCGCACCCGACCACAACGAGGCGACCGAGGGCCTGCTGCGCTCGGCCGGCCTCGCCCCGCACTTCCACGTGGTGCGCATGTATCGCGGCGAGCCGCGTCCGCACCACGCCGAGCGGGTCTACGCCATCAGCAGCCTGGAGGTGGGCTGATGGCCGAGGTGCCCACCCTGTACGAGTGGGTGGGCGGACAGCAGGTGCTGGACCGGCTGATGACCGAGTTCTATCGCACCGTGCGGCAGGACGAGCTGCTCAGGCCGCTGTTCGCCCACATGCCCGCCGACCACCCGCAGCATGTCGCGATGTGGTTCGCCGAGGTGTTCGGCGGCCCCGCCCGCTACTCCGCCGAACGCGGTGGCTTCGCGGTGATGCGCGGCCATCACGTCGGGAAGGACATCACGCCGGAGCAGCGTGAGCGATGGGTGAGCCTGCTGCTGCGCGCGGCCGACACCGTCGGCATCCCGGATGACGCCGAGTTCCGGTCCGCGTTCGCCGCGTACGTGGAGTGGGGGTCCCGGCGGGCGATGGCGAACTCCAGGCCGGGCGCGCCCCTGTCGTCCCGCACCGACGCACCGATCTGGGGCTGGGGCGAGGCCCCGCCCGGCACCGACTGAGTGAGGACACCGAATGCACACCTGTGACGTCGCGGTCGTCGGCGGCGGCGCCGCCGGCCTGACCGCGGCCCTGCTGCTCGCCCGCGCCCGCCGCGACGTGGTCGTCGTCGACGCGGGCGAGCCGCGCAACGCGCCGGCACTCCATGCGCGGGGCTACCTGAGCCGGGACGACAGCTCGCCCGCGGACATCCTCGCCGCCGGGCGGGCCGAGGTGGTCGGGTACGGCGGCACGGTCCGCGAGGGCCGCGTCGACCGGGTGGATGCCGAGCGGACCCTGCATCTCGCGGACGGCGAGCGCCTGCGGGCCGCGCGGGTGCTGGTGGCGACCGGGCTGGTCGACCGGCTGCCGGCCGTGCCGGGTGTTGCGGAGCGGTGGGGCCGCGACGTGCTGCACTGCCCGTACTGCCACGCGTGGGAGGTGCGTGACCAGCCGCTCGTCGTACTCGGGACCCATCCCAACGCGGTGCACCACGCGCTGCTGCTGCGGCAGTGGAGCGCCGAGGTGACCCTCGCCACGCACGAGCTGGACCCCACGGCCGAGGACCGGGTCGCGCTGGCCGCCCGCGGCGTGGCCGTCGCCGAGGGCCCGGTGGCCGAGGTGGTGGTCGGCGGCGACGCGGTCACCGGCGTTCGGGTGGATGGCGAGGTGCACCCGTGCCGCGCGGTGTTCCTCTTCCCCCACATGGCGCCGCGCGACGACTTCCTGGGCGAGCTGGGCGTCGAGCGCGACCCGCGCGGCTTCCCGGTCGTCGACGCGGGCGGCCGCACCTCGGTGCCGTGGGTCTACGTCGCCGGCAACGCGACCGACCCGCGCGCCCAGGTGGTCACCGCCGCCGGACAGGGCTCCGCCGTCGCGTTCGCACTGCACAACGAGCTGGTCGCCGACGAGGTCGCCCGCGCCGTCGCGGAGCACGGGCGATGACCGGGGCCGACGCCGCCTGGCGGCTGTGGGAGATGAGCGACCTGACCGCGCCGTGGGCGCTGCGGGTCGTGTGCACCCTCGGCGTCGCCGATCTCGTGGCCGACGGCTGCGACCGGGTGGACGACCTCGCCGAACGGACCGGCACCGACGCCGCCGCCCTGGCCCGGGTGCTGCGCCACCTCGCTGCGCGAGGCGTGGTCGCCGAGCCGGAACCGGGTCGGTTCTCGCTCACCGAGGCCGGGGAGTGCCTGCGCGACGGCCACCCGAGCCGGATGCGGGAGTGGCTGAGCACCGACGGCGCGGCCGGCCGCATGGACGAGGTGTACGCGGCGCTGCTGACCAGCGTCCGCACCGGCGAGCCCGCGTACCGCGCGATCCACGGCCGGTCGTTCTACGACGACCTTCACGCGCAGCCCGCCCTGCAGCGCTCGTTCGACGAGCTGATGCGCGAGGACTCGGTGGACTACGCCCCGATCGTCGAGCAGCAGGACTGGTCGACCACGCGGCACGTGGTGGATGTCGGCGGCGGCCACGGCGAGCTGCTCGGGCACCTCCTGCGCACCCACGAGCACCTGCGCGGCACGCTCTTCGAGCTTCCCGGCACGGCCGACGCGGCGCGCGCGCATCTCGCCCCGCTCGGCGACCGTGCCGCCGTCGAGGCAGGCTCGTTCCTCGACGGGGTGCGGCCGGCCGGAGCCGACGGCTACGTCCTGGCGTCCGTGCTGCACAACTGGAGCGATGCCGACGCGGCCACCATCCTGCGCCGCGTCGCCGAGGCCGCCGCCCCCGGCGCGCGGGTCCTCGTCGTGGAGAACGTCGTCGACGAGACCACCGACTCCAGGTGGGTCACCCACCTGGACCTGAAGATGCTCGTGCTGCTCGGCGGCCGCGAGCGCACCGTCGCGGAGTACGAGGCGCTGGGCGAGGCCACCGGGCTGCGCGCGACCGGCGCCACGGCGGTCGCCCGCGGACCGTTCATGCTGCCCAGCGCGGTGATCGGGTTCACCGCCGGTGGATGACGCTCCGGCTCGCCCTCGCGCGCCGCGGTGGCTCGGCCCCGTGCTCTCCTTCGCCGCCTCGGCCGTGACGCTGACCGTGCTGTGCGTCGTGCTCCCCCGGGTCATGCCGGGCGATCCGCTGTCGGCGCTGTGGACCGAGGGGGCGCGGGAGTACGTGTACGACGACGCCGAGCGCGCCGCGCTCCGGGCGTCCTACGGTGGCGACCGGCCGCTCGCGCAGCAGGTCGTGGGCGATCTCGGCAGGCTGTTCGGTGGCGACCTCGGCGTGTCGATCCGATACGACGAGCCGGTCGCGGGTCTGCTCGGCGAGCGGCTGCCCCGCACCGTGCTGCTCGTGGGCTCGGCGATGGTGCTCGGCGTGACCCTCGGGGCGTCCGGCGGCGCCGTCGCCGGGTGGTGGCGGGGCGGGCCGATCGACCGTTCGGGGCTCGCCGTCGTGACGCTGGTGCGCGCGACGCCGACGTTCTTCCTCGCGGCCCTGGCGTTGTACGCGTTCGCGGTCCACCTGTCGTGGTTCCCGGTCTCGGGTCACGCGTCGCCGTTCCGCGAGCCGGATGCCGGGCCCCTCGCGGTCGTGGGCGACCTGCTCCATCACCTGGCGCTACCGGCCGCGGTGCTGGCGGCTACCGTCGCCGCCGGGCAGTTCCTCGTCCTGCGTGCCTCCATGCTGACCCAGCGTCGGGCCAGGCACCTGCTCGGCGCCCGCGCCCGCGGGGCGAGCGAAGGCCAGGTGCTGCGCCGGCACGCCGCACGAGGGGCCGCCCCGCCCGGGGTGGCGCTGGCCGGCATCCAGGCGGGTGCCGTGATGACCGGCGCGGTGGTGGTGGAGTCGGTGTTCGCGTACCCGGGGCTCGGTGAGCTGCTGGTCGATGCCGTCTCCTACCGCGACTACCCGGTGATGCAGGGCGCGTTCCTCACCCTGACGCTGACCGTCCTGGTCGCGAACCTGGCGGCCGACCTCGCGCTGCGCCGGCTGGACCCCAGGGTCGGGGCGCCGTGAGCGTGCGGCTGCGTCCGTGGCTGCCGGCCCTGCCGCTGGTGGTGCTGTCGGTGTGTGCGGTCGGTGCGCCGTGGCTCGCACCTGCCGACCCGGCCGCACCGATCGGCCCAGCACTGGCCGGCCCGTCGGCCGGACATCCGCTCGGCACGACGTCGATCGGGCAGGACGTGCTCTCCAGGGTCATGTGGGGCGGCCGGGTCTCGCTCACCGTCGCCGCAGTCGTCGCCGTGGCCTCGGTGTCGGTCGGGACCGTGGCCGGGGCCACCGCGGGGCTCCTCGACGGGCGCCTCGACACCACGGTGTGCCGTGTCGTCGACACCGTCGTGGCGGTGCCGCGACTGCCGCTGCTGGTCGTGGTGGCGGCGCTCGCCGGGCCGGGGCCGGTCACCGTCGCGCTCACGCTCGCTGCGCTCACCTGGGCTCCGGTGGCTCGAGTGGTGCGAGGCCAGGCACTCGCGCTGCGCACCGCCGGCCACGTGGCCGCCGCGCGTGGTCTCGGTGCCGGCCGCAGGCACCTGCTGCGCGTCCACGGTGTGCCCGCGCTGGTGCCGCTGGTCGGTGCGGAAGTGGCGACGGTCGCCGCCGGAGCCGTGCTCGCCGAGGCCGGGCTGGCGTTCCTCGGTCTCGCCGCCGGCGACACGGTGAGCTGGGGTGGCGACCTGCATCGCACCCTCACCGAGCCGGGCGTGCTGCTGACCACGGCGTGGCTGTGGTGGGCCGTACCGACCGGGCTCGCCGTCACGCTGACGATCGGCTCGCTCGTCGCCGTGGGCGCACGGCTCGGCACCCCGTCCTCCCGCCTGGGGTGGTCGTCGTGACCGCGCTCCGGGTGCGTGACCTCCACGTCCGGCTCGGTGACCTGCCGGTGCTGGACGGCGTCGACCTCGACCTCTCCCGCGGCGAGGTCCTCGCGGTGGTCGGCGAGAGCGGCGCCGGCAAGTCGACCCTCGCCCTCGCCCTCGGCGGGTTGATCGACGACGGCCGGGTGACCGGCAGCATCCGGCTCGCCGACGACGTGGAGCTCGTGGGCGACCCACGGGCCGCGCACGAGGCGCGCGCCGAACGAGTCGCGGTCGCCCTGCAGGGCGCCCCGTTCGACCCGCTGCTGACCCTCGGTGAGCAGGTCGCCGCACCGTTGCGCCTGCGGCGTGGAGCGAGCCGGCGTGCGGCGGCCGCGGCCGCCGCCGAGCTCGCCGCCGAGGTGGGCCTGAGTCCGGAGCTGCTGCGGCGGCATCCGCACCAGACGTCCGGCGGCGAGCGCCGCCGCGCCGCCCTCGCCGCCGCGCTTGCCCTCGACCCGGAGGTGCTGGTCCTCGACGAGCCGACCGCCGGCCTCGACCCGGTCGGTGCGGCCCGGCTGGTCGCGACCGTCGAGCGCCTCGCGGAGCACCGCGGCCTGGCCGTGCTGCTGGTCACCCACGCACTGGCCGAGGCGGCGCGGCTGGTTGATCGGGTGGCCGTCCTCTACGCCGGCCGGGTGGTCGAGACGGGCGCGAGCCGGGCCGTGCTCGGTGACCCCGCCCACCCGTACACGGCCGCACTCGTCGGCAGCTACCCGGTGCTCACCACGACGCGCGACCTGCGCCCGCTGCGCGGGACACCTCCCGACCCGGGCGACCGTCCGTCCGGATGTGCGTTCCACCCACGCTGCCCGCAGGCCGTGAGCCGGTGCCGCGAAGAGCCGGTCTCGCTCGCCCACGTCGGTGACCGCTCCCTGGCGTGCCACCTCGGCGGGCGGACCATCCGGCTCGACGCCACCCGCCTGACCGTGACCGCCGGCCGGGGACGCGACCGCCGCACCGTCCTCCACGAGGTGACCCTGCGGGTCCGCGCCGGGGAGGTGGTCGGCGTGGCCGGGCCGTCCGGCAGCGGAAAGACCACCCTCGCCCGCGCCCTCGCCGGACACCTCGCCCCCGACCGGGGCGAGGTCCGCTGCGACGGTCGCGTGCTCGGCACGGGGTGGTCCCGTGCCGACCGGGCGCAGCGTCGGCGGGTGCAGCTCGTGGCGCAGGACCCGTGGGAGTCGCTGTCGCCGCTGCGCACCGTGGCCGAGTCGCTGCGCGAGGCCGTCGACCTGGCCGATCCGCCATCGGCATCACCGACCGCGCCGGGCGAGCCGGGCGAGCCGGGCGAGCCGGGCGTGGCAGCGGGATCGACCGGACGAGCCGTGGCCGCGTCGCGGGACGCGCGGATCGTGGCGGCACTACGGGATGTCGGCGTCGCCCCGACCGAGCGCGTGCTGCGATCCCGGCCCGATGCGCTCTCCGGCGGTCAGCTGCAACGGATCTGCGTCGCGCGAGCGCTGCTCGCCGACCCTCTCGTCGTCGTCGCCGACGAGCCGACGAGCATGCTCGACCCCTCCGAGCAGGCCCGGCTCGCCGTCCTGCTCCGGGAGCGCCAGGCCGAGCTGGGGCTCGCCCTCGTGCTGGTCTCGCACGATCTCGCCCTGCTGCGCAAGGTCGCCGACCACCTCGTCGTCCTGGACGACGGCCGGGTCGTCGACGCCGGCCCGACCGAGCGGGTGTGCCGCGAGCCGCGCAGCGAGACGGCCCGGGCGCTGCTCGCGGCGGCGCCCGCCCTCCCCCTCGCCGACGCCGTCGGCAGGTCGTCGGCACGATCCGCGGCCGACCCGTCGCCGCCGTCCGGCACCCGAGCCTCGTCACCGTCATCCGACGCCCGCATCTGACCACCACCATGTGAAGGAGCATCATGTCCCGCCCCTCTCCCCTGACCCGACGGTCCACCCTCGGTCTGCTGCTCGCCGCCGGCGCCGCCCCGGTGCTGGGCGCGTGCTCGAGCGACGACGCCCCCGCGGCGCGTCGTGACGTCGCCCTCCGCCTGCCGGGGCAGGACGCCGGCGTGCCCACGCCGTTCACCTACCGCGGCGGGGTCGGCTTCACCCAGGCCAGCTACGTCTACGACACGCTGCTGTGGAAGGGCCCCTCCGGCGACTGGGTTCCCTGGCTGGCCGAGCGCCACGAGCGCGCCGACGACGGCCTCACCCACACCTTCACTCTGCGCGAGGGCGTCACCTGGTCCGACGGCCGGCCGTGCACCGCGGCCGACGTGGCGTTCACCTTCGAGTACCTGGAGCGCAATCGGACGAAGATCTCGCCGCGGGTGATCTCCGTGCCGCTGCCGGGGCTGGTCACCGCCGTCGGCGCCGTGGACGACCGCACGGTTCGCTTCACCCTGGCGCGGCCGGACTGGACGTTCGAGCGGTTCACCGCGGCCGGCGGCGTCTTCATCCTCCCCGAGCACGTGTGGTCGACCATCGCGGACCCCTCGACGGTGACCGACGTGGCCGCTCTCGTGGGTACCGGCCCGTTCCGGATCACCGCGATGGACACGAAGACCTTCGCCTACCGCTACGAGGCGCGCGACGACTTCTTCCTCGGCCGGCCGGTCGTGCGGACGATCGAGCACCTCCCGGTGGGCGACCCGCTCGCCGCGCTCGCCGCGGGCGAGGTCGACCAGGCCGGCGGGGTCGGGCCGGGCACCGGGTTGCGCCCGGAGGCGGTCAGGCCCTTCCGGAACGAGGAGTTCGAGATCGTCGAGGCACCACCGGGGCAGACGGTCACCGCGCTGTACTGGAACATCGCCGCCGGTGGCCCGCTCGCCGACCCGGTGTTCCGGCGGGCGTGCGCGCACGCGATCGACCGGGAGGCGCTCGTGGAGAAGGCGTTCGGCGGGGCCGGCACACCCGGCAGCCCGGGCCTGATCCCCGAGGGACACCCGATGCACGTCGAGGTCGAGCAGTACGCGTTCGACCGCTCGCGTGCGGAACGGCTGTTGGATGACGCCGGCTACCGGAGGCGAGGCGGCGGCATCCGAGCCAGCGCCGACGGCACAGCCCTGTCGTTCGAGCTGCTGCTGAGCAACGCGCAGCAGGACGCCGTCGTCGACCTCGTCGTGGCCGACCTCCGCGCGGTCGGCGTCGAGGTGCGGCCGGCGATGGTCGATCTCGCGACGTTCGGCGAGCGGCGGATGGCCGGCGACACCCAGCTCTCGGTGAACACCTTCGGTGGGACGGCGACCGACGAGCAGCCCGACGGGATGGGCAAGGTCTATGCGTCGACGTCCCGCTCGCTGCAGGCCGCGCAGGGCTACCGCAGCGCCGAGTTCGACCGGTTGCACACCCGGCAGCGCGGTCAGCTCGACGAGGCCGCGCGGGCAGCCACCGCGGCGGAGATGCAGCGCCTGGTCGCGGCCGACCTCCCCGTCCTCTCCCTGGTCTATCCCCCGCTGACCACGATCGTGCGGACCGGCGAGCTCGACGCCTGGGCCGACACGCCCGGTGGGGTCGGCGGTCTCGTGCCCAGCGTCAACAACAAGGTGACGTTCGTCCGCGGGAGCCGGCAGTGACCGGCGACGCGGGTGCGCCGGCACCGCTCGACACGACGCACCTCGGTGCGCTGGCCCCGCCCGGGTCACTCGTCGACTGGCGGCTCGCGGTCGCGTGGCGCGCGGCGAGCGAGAGCGACATCCTCGGTGCGCTGCCCGGGACCGTCGAGGATGTCGCCCGTCGGCGCGGTCTCGACCCGGGCGCGGCGCGGGCCGTCGTGCACCTGATCGCGGTCTGGGGCCTGGTGACCGTGAACGGCGACGGGGTCGTCACCGCGGGCCCGCACGTGCTCACCCCGGCCGAGTCGGCCGCGCTGGCGCAGCACGGCGTGTGGATCCACCGGTGGAGCGCGCTGACCGGCGAGCGGCTGCGGGACCGATCGGCGCCGGTCCCCGACACCTTGTGCCGCCCGACGACCGGCGAGGGGCTCAGGCTGCTGGCGGCGGCGAGCGCGCGGTCGATCGGGCCGGTCGTGGATGCGTGTCTCGCGGCCGTGCCGTCGGCGCGCACCGCGCTCGACCTCGGCGGCGGGCACGGCGAGCACTCGCTCGAGCTGGCGCGTCGCGGGCTGGCCGTCACGGTGCAGGACCTGCCGGAGGTGGTCGAGCTCGCCCGCGCCGACGGCCGTCTCCTCGAGGCCGGGGTCGGGCTGCACGCGCAGGACGCGTTCGACGGCGTTGCGGCCGGCCCGTTCGACCTCGTGCTCTGCTCGACGGTCACCAACATGTTCGACGCGGATGCCGTCGTCCGGCTGGTGCGCGGAGCCCGGCCGGCGGTCGCCGCCGGCGGGGCGCTGGTCGTGGTCAGCTACCTGCGCGACCGCTCACCGGTCAGTGCGGTCTTCGGCGTGCAGATGCTGGTGTCGACGACGGGCGGGGACGCCCACGGCTCGAAGGACTACCGTGCCTGGCTCACCGAGGCGGGCTACGGGGAGGTGACCTTCCACGACCTGGGGACACCGGCGTTGACCGTCGTCGTCGCGCGCCCGGCGCCGTAGCGGGGTCCGCGGGCCGGCCGCCGTCCGGGCCCCGGCCGCTCTCAGCCGTGGCGGGGCTCAGCCGTCCCGGCCGTGGCGGGGCTCAGCCGTCCCGGCCGTGGCGGGGCTCAGCCGTCCCGGCCGCTCCTGACCGTGGCGGCGCTCAGCCGTCTCGGCCGTAGATCTCCCGCAACGCGGCCGTCACAGCCTCGGGCTCGGGCACGGCCGGGTGCGAGACCAGCTCGCCGGTCGCGACGTCGCGGCTGTCGTGCCACACCGGCTCGACCACGCGGTGGCCGTCGGCGCGCAGCTGGGCCACGTTGCGGGTCACCGCCGGGCTGGTCCACATGTGCGATCCCATGTGCGGCACGAACACCGAGCGGAACGCCGCCGACAGCACGACGGTGGTGAGCCGGTTGGGCGCGGCGCCGGTGGCCACCGCCGAGAGGGTGTGCGCGGTCGCGGGGAGCACGACGATGGCGTCGTGGTCGGCGGCGAGTCGTGACGGGCGGTCGGTCGGCCAGTCGGCCGGCTGCTCACCCGCGACGACGTGCTCGGCCGAGAGCTGGGCCACGTGCGGCGGCAGGAACGTGGTGGCGGTGTGCGTCATCAGGACCGTGTAGGTGCCGCCGAACGCGGCGCGCATCGCGTCGAGGTAGCGCGGCAGCGAGGAGACGGCGATGGAGCCCGTCGCACCCACGAGGATCCTGGGACGCTCGGGCAGATGAAAATCATTCTCGTTCACGAGACCATTCTGGGCGGCCGGCCGAGCCGCGGCAACCGCAATGCGCGGGACACCGTCGAGTGACGTCGACAAGCACGTCCGTCGCTACCCTTACGGCATGAGGAGCGAGCCGACATCGGAGACGCTGCGGCTACGGGCGGTCCTCGATCGGCACCAGAGCGGTGTGGGCGCGGTGCTCGACCGGTTCGGCGCCACCAACCCGCGGTTGTTCGGGTCCGTCGCTCGCGGCGACGCTCGGGACGACAGCGATCTCGACCTTCTCGTCGACCTGAGTCCTGGCCGTGGCAACGAGCTGATGCGCGTTGCCGGCCTCGCCGAGGAGCTCAGCGAGCTTCTGGGGATTCGCGTCGATGTCGTGGCCGCGACGCTTCTCCGCGACAACGTCTCGGCCACCGCTCTCGAGGATGCCGTGGCCGTATGAGCCGCTCGGACGCGCAGCGCCTGGACGACATCCGGTCGGCGATCTCGCGCTGCATCGCCTACCGCGACCATCTCGACTCCACCGAGCTGGGCCCGATGGCCTACGACGCGGTGCTCCGCAACCTTGCCGTCGTCGGCGAGGCGGTCAAGGCCCTCCCCGACGACGTCAAGAAGGCCCACCCGGGCACGCCCTGGACCTCGATCGCCGGCCTGCGCAACGTCGTCGTCCACGAGTACTTCCGGGTCGACCCGGACCTGATCCGGGACATCGTCGACAACCAGCTGGCTCCGCTCCTGAACGACATCGGCTGACCCCCGGTCTGGACGGCAGGCGTCTCAGCCGCCCGCCGAGCGGTCGCGGTACTCGCCCGGGGTCACGCCCACCAGGGCGGTGAACTCGCGGATGAAGTGCGCCTGGTCGTACCAGCCGTAGCGGTGGGCGAGCTCGGTGAGCGTGCCGTCGAACCCGGCGTCGAGATCGGCGACCGCGTCGTGCATGCGGTACCGAGCGAGCACCCACTTCGGCCCCACCCCGACGTAGTGCGTGAACAGCCGCTGCAGCGTGCGCTGCGTCGTGCCACCGCGACGGGCGACCTCGGCCACCGTGAGCAGCGCCCGGTCGGCGAGCATCTGCGCGACCACCTCGAGCAGCAGCTCGTACCGCGGGTCGACATCGGGCCGGATGCCGCCCAGCACCTCCTCGGCGATGCCCGCCCAGGCGCCGACGTCCTCGACGAGCGCCGGGTCGTCGAGCCGGGCGCACACGTCATCCGGGAGCACCTCGCGCGCGGGAAGCGTGCGGTCGGTCCATGCGGATGCCGCCCGGCCGGCGAGCGCGGCGAGCCCACCCGGGCGGAACCGCACGCCGGCGACCCGGCCCCGGCCGCGCACGTCGACGTCGAAGCGGCGGGTGACCACCCCGGTGACGACCAGCCGCTCCCCCGGCGGCACGTCGACCCGCGGGTGGGTCAGCACCTCCAGGGTGAGCGCGCAGGTGGGATGCGGCAGGGTTGCGCTGGCGAACCACCGTCCGTCGGGCAGGTCCCAGCGCAGCGACCAGTGGTTCTCGACCCAGGCCGCCACCGGCGCCCCCGCGCGCTCCCGCCGCAGCGTCACGTGCCGGCCGAACTCCTCAGGCCGCAGGATGCCGGCGAACGACGCGGTGGCGGCCGGCTTCCGGCCCGATCCACCAACCGACGCCGCGTCCTGCTCGGGACGGACGCGACCGGTCGACCCCCGGGAATCTGTCGGGCTTGTCCTAGCCGGCACGGGCCCAGCGTAGGAGGGTCGCCTCATCCGGCCCACCGACGAGAGGACCCACCCCATGGCCGCCGCCGCCCTGAAGATGCTCAGCCTCGACAGCTCCGACGCCCGCCGCGACGCCGCGTTCTGGTCGCAACTGCTCGGCTGGGACGTCGCCCACGAGGAGGACGCGTACGCGATGCTCACCGGGCCCGGCGGGATGGCTCTGGGGTTCGGCACCCTCCCCGACCACCAGCCGCCCGCCTGGCCGAACGAGCACGGCACCAAGCAGTTCCACCTCGACCTCGCCGTCGACGACCTCGACGAGGGCGCCGCCGCCTGCGTGGCGCTGGGCGCGACCCTGCCCGAGGAGCAGCCCGGCGAGACCTGGCGGGTGCTGCTGGACCCGAGCGGCCACCCGTTCTGCCTCAGCCTCGCCACCAACTGGGGATGACGCCGGCGGCCCGGCCCGTCCCGAACCCGATCCCGATCCCGATCCCGGATGACGCGCCGCGCACCATGGCCGGCCGGCGGAGCCGCCTCGCCCACAGTGTGAGACCGCGGACGCCGCCCCCGCCCCGGCGCGATGAGCGCGAGGATGGCGTGCGTGCAAGGAGTCGTGCTGGGGTTCGCGACCATCGCCGCCGTCATCGGCATCGGCGCGCTGGTCGCCCATCTCGGCATCGTCGACCTCGGCGCCCAGGCGGTCCTGAATCGGGTGGCGTTCTTCGTCGCCTCCCCCGCGCTGCTGCTCACCACGGTGGCGCAGGCCGATGTGCATGAGGTGCTGTCGCCGGGCCTGGCCGCCACCGTCGCTGGTGTCGCCGTCCCCGCGGCCGGGTACCTGACGGTCGCCCGGTGGCGGTGGCGCCGTTCCGTCGGCGAACAGGTGATCGGAGCGCTCGCGAGTTCGTACGTCAATGCCGGCAACCTCGGACTGCCGGTGGCGGCGTACGTCCTCGGGGACGCCGCGTTCGTGGCCCCGACCCTGCTGCTCCAGTTGGTCGTGCTCCAGCCGCTGGCGCTCGCGGTGCTCGACGCCGAGGTGCGTGGGCGCCGACCGTCGGTCGTCGACGTCGCGCTCCGCCCATGGACCAATCCGCTCACCGTCGGAACGCTCGTCGGGCTGGTGCTCGCCATCACGGGGTGGCACCTGCCGCCGTTGCTCGCCGACCCGGTCGAGCTGGTCGGGGCGATGGCGGTGCCGGCGATGCTGCTCGCCTACGGCATCGCGCTGCGCCTCGGTCCAGGCTTCGGCGGAGACGTGCCCAACGGTGAGCTGGCGTTCACCAGCGCCCTGAAGCTCGCGGTGCAGCCGCTCGTCGCCTACGCCGTGGCGCATCACGCGCTCGGAGTCTCGGGGCACGCACTGCTCGCGGTCGTCGTGTGCGCGAGCCTGCCGACCGCGCAGAACATCTTCGTGCACGCGTCCCGCTACGACCGTTCACCGACCCTGGCACGCGACACGATCCTGGTGACGACGGTCGGATCGGTTCCCCTCGTGGCTCTCGTCGTCGCTGTGCTCGGATGACGCCGCCCGCCGGTCACTGCCGCCGTCGCGTGAACGTCCGCGGCCACCGCCGGGGTGACAATGGGCGGGTGATCACCGTCGAGTTGGCCAGGGCGCTGGTCGACGCCGGTGTGCTCTGGGAGCCGCGGCCCGGCGACCGATTCGTCGTCGATGCCGAACTGCTCACCGGTGACGTCTTCTGGGTGTCCGACCTCACCGTCGAGGTGCACTCCTTCCGCGGGCAGCGCCTGCTCGGCTTCAACGGCACCACCGAGTGGGCGCTCGACTCGGTCACCCTCGACCAGGCCCTGTGGCTCCCCCGCGAGGACCAGCTACGCGCGCTGCTCGGCAACCGGCTGCGCACCGTCACCCGCACGGACACGGGGTGGCGAGTGCACTGGCGCGACGCGGGCGTCGAGCATGTGCTCGAGGACGCCGACCTCGAATGCGCCTACGCCCGAGCCGTTCTCGCGCTCTAACTCTCGACAGGGCCGCGGCCGACACTCGATATCCGCCGCACCGCGCGCTGACGGCTGGCCGCTCGCTGACCACGACCACCGGGGTCCTGCGCGAACCGCAGCGCGAGCGCGTCGACTACTAGTCGTCGACGCCGCGGAGCCCGCCGAGGAACTCGGACGTAGCGGCGGCGATCTCGGCCTGGCCGGCGGTGCGATCCGCGGTGGCGGTGCCATCGCGGCGCTGCCCGCCGTAGTCGCCGAACATCGCGTGGTTCGCCCCCGCCACCTCGACGAACTGCGCCGCCGGTGGCAGGTCGGCCCGCGACGCCTCGATGTCGGCCGGCGCCGTGAGTCTGTCGCGCGAGCCGGACACCACGAGCGCTGGCCGGTCCGCATCGGCGATCGAGGATGCCGGGTAGCTCGCCCAGAGCACCAGACCAGCCGGGCCACGCTCTCCGCTGAGTTGGCCTGCCGCGGCGACGCCCCCGAGCGAGTGTCCACCGACGGCCCAACGCTCGGTCTGGGGCATCCGGTCGGCCGCCACCGCGGCGGCATCCGGCGAGAGCAGGGCCAGGCCGAGTGGGGCCTTGGCCACCACCACCGGGTGCCCTGCTTCGGCGACCAGCGACAGCAGCGGCACGTACGCCCGGGGGTCGACCAGCCCGCCCGGATGGAACGCGAGCCCGGCCGCGTCCGGGTCGAACGACCGCGGCCGGATGACGATCGCCGTCACCGACTCCTCGACCACCACCACCGGGCTGCCACCCATCGCGGTCTCCGCGCGCATCGTGCCAGGGCGCGGTCGTCCGGCCACGGTGACCACCAGCAGGACCACCGCACTGAGACCGGCCACGACGTACCGGAGCCGGCGCAGACGACCGGGCGCCGGACGCCCAGCGGCGATCGCGGCCGCGACCCCAAGCGTGACCAGCAGGACTGCGGCGTAGGCCGGGTGGCTGTGCACGACCGCACCCCATGCCGTGACGAGCGCCCACCCGACGCCGGCCACCAGCAACAGTGCGGCGACCAACCGGACCCGACTCAGCCGAGCGCGCACGTCATCTGCCCTGGGCAGGCCAGCAACACCGGCCGGTCTGACAACGCGACCGTCATCCGCGCTTGGCGCCAGATGAGGATGTCGGTGGACGGGTCCGTGGACAACGACATCCGACCTCCTGTCACCGGCGGCGCCGGCTGGTGCCGAAGACCGACCTGGTGATCTCGCGGCCGATGACCGTGCCGGCCGAACGCAGCATCGACTTGAACGCCGAGCTCTTGACGACCTTCTCGACCATGCCCGGCTCGTCGGCCTTGGGCTTCGGTTCGGCACGCGTGGCAGGTGGCTTTCCGGCCGGTGGGGTCCCGGGCGCCTTCTCGGCATCGGCCGGCGCGGCCGAGCCGGCGGCGCGGTCGAGCATCTCGGCGGCCGACTCGCGCTCGGTCGCCGTCTTGGGGTACTTCGCTGCCAGCGAGGAACCCGCGACCGTCGACTCGAGCAACGCCGCCGGCGACGGCGCCATCAGCGACTCAGGGGCGCGCATCCGGGTCCAGGCCACCGGGGTCGGCGCGCCCTTCTCGGAGAGCACGGTGATGACCGCCTCGCCGGTGCCGAGCGTCGTGAGCAGTTCGGCGAGGTCGTACTCGGTGTTGGGGTAGGTCTGCACGGCCGCCTTGAGCGCCTTGGCGTCATCCGGGGTGAAGGCGCGCAGCGCGTGCTGCACCCGGCTGCCGAGCTGGGCGAGCACCTCGTCGGGCACGTCGGTGGGCGACTGGGTGACGAAGAAGACCCCGACCCCCTTGGAGCGGATGAGGCGTACCGCCTGCTGCACGGCGTCGAGGAAGTCGGGGCTGGCGTCGTTGAACAGCAGGTGCGCCTCGTCGAAGAAGAACACCAGCTTGGGCTTGTCGGCGTCGCCCACCTCGGGCAGGTCGTGGAACAGGTCGGCGAGCAGCCACATGAGGAACGTCGAGAACAGCTGCGGCTTGTCCTGCACCGCCGCCAGCTCAAGCATCGACGCGACGCCCCGCCCGTCGGGGCCGGTGCGGAGCAGGTCGGCGGTGTCGAACTCGGGCATCCCGAAGAACGCGTCGGCGCCCTGGGCCGAGAAGTTGACCAGCTCGCGGAGGATGACGCCCGCGGTGGCGGCCGACAGCCCGCCGAGCTGTTCGAGGTCGGCCTTGCCCTCGTCGGAAGTGAGGAACTGCACGACCGCGCGCAGGTCGGCCACGGTGTCGAGCCACAACTTCTTGGTGTCGGCGTAGTGGAACACCAGCCCCAGGCTCGACTCCTGGGTGGCGTTCAGCCCGAGCACCTTCGCGAGCAGCGTCGGCCCGAACGCCGAGATGGTGGTGCGAACCGGGATGCCGGTGCCGAGCCCGCCGAGTGCGTAGAACTCGGTGGGGTACGGGGTGGGCTCCCACGTCATCCCAATGTCTTTGGCGCGGGCGCTGACCTTGTCGTTCGGCTCGCCGGGGCTCGCCAGGCCGGACAGATCGCCCTTGACGTCGGCGAGGAACACCGGCACGCCGGCCTCGACCAACTGCTCGGCCATCAGCTGCAGCGTCTTGGTCTTGCCGGTGCCGGTGGCGCCCGCGACCAGTCCGTGCCGGTTCATCGCCGCGAGCGGGATGCCGACCGGCACGTCGGCATGCGCCGTGCCGTCGACGACCGCAGCCCCGAACTGCAGTGCCGCACCCTCGAAGGAGTAGCCGGCGCGGATCGTGTCGAGCAACGGCGAGCCGGATGACGTGCCCGTGGCCTTCTCGGCAGAGGCGGCGGCACCGGCTGCCGGCGACTCCGGGTTGCCGGCGTCGGCCTCTGCGGGCTCGACGCTCGCGGGCGCGGCATCGCCCTGCGGAGGGAGGTTCTGGTCTGGGGTGCTCGTGGGATCGGCGCTGTCGGTCACCCAGGTCAATCTAGTGGTCGGCTGTCAGCGCGCCACCGTGCCGGCTGCGCTGGGCGCTCTACAGTGACATCCGTGATCTTCAAGGCCGTCGGCGACGACCGCCCGTACGCCGACCACGGCTACACGATGCGGCAGTGGTCTGCGGTGCCGCCGCGCCTGGTCCGGCTCGACGAACTCGTCACCACCAAGCGCGAACTCGACCTGCGCATGCTGCTGTCCGAAGACTCCACGTTCTATGGCGACCTGTTCGCGCACGTCATCGAGTGGGAGGGAACGCTCTACCTCGAGGACGGACTGCACCGAGCGTTGCGCGCCGCACTGCAGCAGCGGCCGACCTTGCACGCGCGGGTGCTTGCCCTGTAGGCCGCGATGAGCGCGCACACGACAGAGCCGCCGGGATCGGTGCTGGCACGAGAGCGCCGACGCCGCACGGTGGTCACCCTCGGCGTAGTGCTGCTCGCGATGTTCTTCGCGTTCTGGTACGCGCTCTCCTACTACCGCGCTGACGAGACGGCGCAGCCGGGCGGGCCGGCTGCCTCCTGCCGCCCCGGCGACCCGCGCGCGGTTTCCCCTGATCAAGTCACGGTCACGGTGCTCAACGCCACCTCACGCGCCGGGCTCGCCGGGCAGACGTCGCGCCAGATCGCCAGCCGTGGCTTCGCCGTCGGCAAAGTCGGCAACGACACCTCGGCGCGGCCGGCGCCGACCGTGGCCGAGGTCCGCCACGGAGCAGCCGGCGAGGCCCAGGCGAAACTGGTCCTTGCAACGCTGCCCGCGGGGTCCACGCTGGTCAAGGACGCCCGCACGGGCACGGATGTCGATGTCGCCCTCGGCGCGAAGTTCAACGGCCTCACCCCCGAGCCAAGCACTCGGGCGCAGCCGGCGTGCCCCGAGCCCACTGGCTAGATGTTCTGACCGGACAGATTGGTACATCTAGACAAGACGTGTTCCCGAGCCGCGTGCGGACCGTTCCGGGGAGCAACTGGGACGAGGAGCGACGAGCCCCTCCCCGGGTCGATCGGGGAGGGGCTCGGTTCGTGCTCAGGTTGGCGGTGGCGGTGGCGGTGGGAGCCGCCGTCGCGTCACGCGTTCCTCCGTCGCGCGGTCCGCTCCGGCTCCCGGCATCCTGTCGCCACCGCTCATGACGAAGCCCCGGTCGCAAGCTTCCGGGGCTTCGTCTGAGCGGTGGCGGTGGGATTTGAACCCACGGACGGGTTGCCCCGTCACACGCTTTCGAGGCGTGCTCCTTAGGCCGCTCGGACACGCCACCGTCGCAGAGGTTACCCGAGCGCCAGGCGAGGCTCCGAATCCCCAGGCGGCCCCTCGTCATCCCCGGTGAGTTGCGAAGAAACGACGCACCAGTTGCCCACACTCGGCCTCGAGCACCCCGCCGACCACCTCGGCACGATGCGTCACTCGCCGGTCGCGCAGCACGTCCCATACCGACCCGCACGCACCCATTTTTGGGTCCCAGGCACCGAACACCAGCCGTGCGACCCGGGAGAGCACGGCGGCCCCCGCACACATCGGGCACGGCTCCATCGTCACGACGAGGGTGCACCCCTGAAGCCGCCACGACCCGAGGGCCGCGGACGCCGCGCGCACTGCCACGACCTCCGCGTGCGCGGTCGGGTCGCCGGCCGCCTCCCGAAGGTTCCATCCCTCGCCGAGCGGGGCGTCATCCGGCCCGATGACCACCGCTCCCACAGGTACGTCGCCCGAGGACCGGGTCCGTTCGGCGAGTGCCAACGCATGCCGCATCCACGCTTCGTCGCGCGGACCCACCGGAACTGCCACGCACTAAGTTTCCCGCATGCGTGTGATCAACCCCGACCACCGGCTCATCGCCCACAAGCTGACCTATCTTCGGGACGCCCGCACCGACACCCCGACTTTCCGCCGGCTCGCTGAAGAGTTGACGACGCTCCTCGCGTACGAGGCGACCCGCGAGGTCCGGGTCGAGCCGCTCCAGATCGACACACCGGTGGCGCCGACCACCGGCATCAGGCTGAGCAGTCCCAAGCCGCTCGTCGTCCCGATCCTGCGCGCCGGCCTCGGCATGCTCGAGGGGATGGTGCGCCTCCTTCCCAGCGCCGACGTCGGTTTTCTCGGGATGCAGCGCGACGACGAGACCCTGGCGGCGGTCACCTACGCCAACCGGTTGCCCAACGACCTGTCTGGGCGCCAGGTCTACGTACTGGACCCGATGCTGGCTACCGGCGGCTCGATGACGGACGCCATCCGGTATCTCGTCGAGCGTGGCGCGGCGGACATCACTGCGGTTACCTTGCTCAGCGCACCCGAAGGCATCGCGTTCCTGGAACGCGCGTTCGCCGACATCGCCCCGCCGGTCACGCTGGTCACCGGGTCGATCGACGAGCGGCTCGACGAGGTGGGCTACATCGTTCCGGGGCTCGGCGACGCCGGTGATCGGCTCTACGGTCTGGCGGACTAGGTCACTGCCGGCGGCACACTCCGCCGCCGGCCGAGGCAGGTCGCCACGCCGCCGACACCCCGGCGTGTCGCACCATCCGCCACACGTGTCACCTCTGCGACAATACTGCCGCGGCGTGCGCACGGGGCACGCCCTCGAGGTAGGAGCCATCGCATGCCCCCGATCAAGAAGATCGTCCTGTGGGTCCTGGTGGTCTTCATCGCCTACGCCGTCATCACCTCGCCGAGCGACGCCGCCGACATCTTCCAGTCAGCCTGGGAAGTCATCACCAACGGAGTCGCGAACATCGCCGAGTTCTTCAACGACCTGATCTCGGGCGAGTGACGTGGCGCGCCAGCCGCGTATCGACCGCGAGCTCGCGCGTTACCTCGTCTACGGCGAGAAGGTTGTCGTCTCCGTCCGTCGGCACTGGTTCCATCTGGTCAAGGAAATCCTCCTCATCGCCGGCGCCACGGCGCTCGCGCTCTGGGCCGACCTGTCGACCAGCGACGGCGGCAGCGGCCCCGCCTTGCGCAACGTCACCCTCGCGGTGTTCTGGGTGTCGCTGGCCTGGTTCCTCTGGGCGGTACTCAATTGGCGACACGACTGGTTCGTCGTTACCGACAAACGCTTCCTGCTCTTCTACGGCTTCATCCGCCGCAAGGTCGCCATGCTGCCGCTCCTGCGGGTCACCGACATGACCTACGACCTCACCGTTCTCGGCCGGATCGTCGGCTACGGCAGGTTCGTTCTCGAGTCAGCAGGGCAGAAGCAGGCACTGTCGGTCATCGAGCACGTGCCGGATGCCGACCGCCACTACCGTGCGATCTGCACCACTCTCTTCGGTCCGGCCGATACTGGCGCCGGGGGCTACCCCGCCACGGACCAGCCCGACGGTGACGGCGAGAACCCCACGGCACCGCCGGACGACCCGACCGAGCCGGATGACGACCAGCCCGGATTCGACGACGGAACCGGTAGCCGAACCGACGCCGAACGCGAACCCACCCTGGGCTGGTCGCGCCCGAGGCGATCGCTCCCGGCGAGCCCGGTTCAGGTCTCCGGCCGCGGCCACCCACGCCGACAGCGGTCGGCCGAACCGGCGTCGTGGTACCGCAGTTCCAACCTCGGTGGTCGCCTCCGACGCGGCGACACGGGTGAGATCCCCGTCTCCCGCCAAGTACACCGGCGCGCCGAAAGCGACTGAACCGCCGGTCGGCCGACCCACCGCGAGACCTCCGGCGGCCACCATCGTCAGGGGCGGAGCAGCGCCTCCGCGGCGCCCCCGCTCGCCCCGGTCGAGACACCGTCGACATCGAGCACCGCATCACCGACCGGCACGCCGACCACCGGAGCGCGCGCCGACGGATGCCGCTCCGCCGCCGGGTGCTCCGCAACGCCGGCGTCGAACGGCAATTCGAGCTCGAGCACACCTTTGCCGAAGCGTCCGTCCTCCGGCAGGGAGACCGGGTAGTTGCCGCTGAAGCACGCGGTGCATAGCCGCTCACGCGGCTGGCCAGAGGCAGCGACCATCCCCTCCTCGGAGAGGTAGCCGAGAGTGTCGGCACCGATGGAACTGCACACCTCCTCGACTCCGAGACCGGTCGCGATCAACTCAGCCCGGGTCGGGAAATCGATGCCGTAGAAGCACGGCCACTGCACCGGCGGTGCCGAGATCCGCACGTGCACCTCGGCGGCGCCGGCCTCCCGCAGCATCCGCACCAGCGCCCGCTGGGTGTTGCCGCGGACGATGGTGTCGTCGACGACGACGAGCCGCTTCCCGCGAATCACCTCGCGCAGCGGGTTGAGTTTGAGCCGGATGCCGAGCTGGCGGATGGTCTGCGACGGCGCGATGAACGTCCGCCCGACGTAGGAGTTCTTCACCAGGCCCTGGCCATAGGGGATGCCGGACTCCTGCGCGTACCCGATCGCGGCTGGCGTGCCCGACTCCGGGGTCGGCA
>JBOFJB010000372.1:0-8441 GCA_051650465.1 Dermatophilaceae bacterium
CCGAGGCGAGAGCCAACTCGCGCAGCGCGTCCTCGGTGATGTCGGCGGGCACCTCGAACCGGTCGCGGACCTTACCGCGCACTTGCACCACGCAGGTCACGGTGTCCTCGACGAGCAGCGCCGGGTCGGCGACGGGAAACGGCTCGAACGCCAGCGTGCGGTCGTGGCCGAGCCGGGCCCACAGTTCCTCGGCAACGTGCGGCGCCAGCGGTGACACCATGAGCACCAGGGTCTCGGCCGCCTCGCGCGGCACCCCGCCGCCCAGTTTGGTCAAGGCATTGTTCAACTCGGTGAGCCGCGCGATAGCCGTGTTGAAGCCGAGGGTGGAGTAGTCAGTACGCACCGCGTCAATGGTGCGGTGCAGCATGCGCGCGAGGCCGTCATCGAGCGGGGCGTCAACGACGATCACCTCGCCGGTCGTCTCGTCGACGATGTTGCGCCACAGCCGCTGCAAGAAGCGCTGACTGCCGACGACCGCCCGGGTCTCCCACGGCTTGCTCGCCTCGAGCGGTCCCATCCCCATCTCGTAGAGACGGAAGGTGTCGGCGCCGTACTGGGTGTACATGTCGTCGGGGCTGACCATGTTCTTCAAGGACTTGCCGACCTTGCCGAACTCCCGGTTTACCGGCTGACCCTGCCAGGTGAAGGTGGCGTGGCCGTCATCCCCGACGGACTCGGTCACCTCGCTCGCCTCGACGTACTGGCCGCGCGCGTCGGTGTAGGCCGGGGCCTGGATGTAGCCCTGGCTGAAGTAGGTGCGGAACGGCTCCTCGCTACTGACGTGCCCGAGGTCGTAGAGCACTTTGTGCCAGAACCGGGCGTAGAGCAGGTGAAGCACCGCGTGCTCGACGCCACCGACATAGAGGTCGACGCCACCCGGGTCCCGGCTGCCGGCGGGAGCGCCCGCCACCGGCTCGGGGCGGGGGCCGACCCAGTACCGCTCGTTCTCCGGGTCGACGAGCGCGGCAGTGTTCGCCGGGTCGAGATAACGCAGGTAATACCAGCACGACCCGGCCCAGTTGGGCATGGTGTTCGTCTCGCGGCGGAAGCGACGCGGGCCTCGGCCGTCGCCGAGGTCGAGTTCGACCTCGACCCAGTCGGTCGCGCGCGACAACGGCGCCTCGGGCTCGCTGCTGTTGTCGTCGGGGTCGAATGTCGTCGGCGAGTAGTGCGGAACCTCTGGCAACTCGACGGGGAGCATCGCGTCCGGCACAGCGTGCGCGACGCCGTCGTCATCGAACACGATCGGGAACGGCTCGCCCCAGTACCGCTGCCGGCTGAACAGCCAGTCGCGGAGTCTGTACGTGACGGTCGACTCGCCGAGGCCCTTTCCGACCAGATACCGGATGGCGCGCGCCGTCGCCTCCGCGACCTCGAGGCCGTCGAGGCTGACCTCGTCGTTGCTGGAATTGATCGCCGGGCCGTCGCCGGTGAACGCGACGGAGTCGTCATGGTCGGGAGTGGGCTGCACGGTACGGATGATCGGCAGGTCGAAGGTCTCGGCGAAGTCCCAGTCGCGCTGGTCCTGGCCGGGCACCGCCATGATCGCGCCGGTTCCGTAGCCCATGAGCACGTAGTCGGCGACGAACACCGGGATGCGGGTCCCGGTGACCGGGTTGGCCACCCAGCCGCCGGTGAACACCCCGGTCTTGCTCTTGCTCTCGGCCTGCCGCTCGAGGTCGGTGCGCCGCGAGGTAGCCAGCCGATAGGCGTCGACGGCGTCGCGCGGGGTGGCAGCGCCGCCGGTCCAGGCCGGGTTGGTGCTGCCGGGCCAGCCGCCGACGGGGACGAGCGCGTCGACCAGCGGGTGCTCGGGAGCGAGCACCACGAACGTCGCGCCGAACAGCGTGTCGGGCCGGGTGGTGAAGACCTCGATCCCCGACGAGTTCCGCGAAGAGCCGCCCGGGTGGACGGTGCGTCGCGGGTGCGGTCCGGGCGCGGGCGCCGAGGCCGCCGAGGCGTCATCCGGACCCACGAGGGGGAAGGTGACCTTTGCGCCCTCGCTCCGCCCGATCCAGTTGCGCTGCATCACCTTGACCTTCTCAGGCCAGTCGACCCGGTCGAGGTCGTCGGCGAGCCGGTCGGCGTAGGCGGTGATCCGCATCATCCACTGGCGCAGGTTCGTCGTGAACACCGGAAAGTTGCCGCGCTCGCTACGCCCGTCGCTGGTGACCTCCTCGTTCGAGAGCACCGTACCCAGGCCCGGCGCCCAGTTCACCGGCGCCTCACTCGTGTAGGCAAGCCGGTGGTCGTCGAGGACGTGCGCGCGCTCAGCATCCGACAGCCCATCCCAGGACCGGCCGCCCGGCACCTCACGCTCGCCCGCCGCGAACTCGGCGACGAGTTCCTCGATGGGGCGGGCGCGGCCGCGACCGCCGTCGGGGCGCACGGTCGCCGGGTCGTACCACGACTCGCGCAGGCGCAGGAAGATCCACTGTGTCCAGCGGTAGTAGTCGGGGTCGATGGTACGGATGGCGCGCCGGTCGTCGTGGCTCATGCCGAGCCGGCGCAGTTGGCGCGCCATGACGACGATGTTGTCCTCGGTGGTGGTGCGCGGATGCTGGCCGGTCTGTACGGCGTACTGCTCGGCGGGTAGACCGAACGCGTCATAGCCGAGGGAGTAGAGCACGTTCTTGCCGAGCATCCGGTTGAACCGGGCGACGACATCGGTGGCGATGTAGCCGAGCGGGTGCCCGATGTGCAGGCCCTTGCCGCTGGGGTACGGAAACATGTCGAGCACGAACATCGCGCCACGATGAGCGGCCACTGCATCGGGGTCGGCCCACGGCCCGGCCGGGTTCGGCGCACGGAACGTGCCCTCCTGCTGCCACCGGTCCTGCCACGCGACCTCGATCTTCCCGGCCAGTTGTGCGGTGTACCGGTACGGCGTCTCGCTCATGTTGTCCTCGTCGTCGGTCGTGCCACGTGCTGTTGCGTCGCGTGCTGCGGTCATGAAAAAACCCCTCGCACAGGAGGGGTTGCCGCGCGGCTGGGGTGCCGGCGCGGCTAGGTAAGAAGCAGCGGCCTCGTCACGCGGTCAGGGTAGCGCAGCGCGCCGACGACACCCGGCCCACGTCCGCGCCGAATGGCGCACCGCCTCGAACGTCTCGGGCCGGCATCTCATCGTGCGCCGTGGTCAGCGCCAGGGCGCACGCAGCGGAACATCCGGCTCGGGCACGTGCATCGAAACGCGAGCGCCCGGAAATCGATGCTGACCTGGTGGTGCGGGCGGCTGACACGGCGTCGCGAGCCGACGCCGAGGACGGCCGTCGAGGTGCTACGCGGCCCAGTCACCGCCACGTGTGACGATGGGCGACATGAGCACCCTCTTCGACTTCAGCGCCACCACTCTCACCGGGCAGGAGCGCGAACTCTCCGAGTACGACGGCACGGTGGTGCTCGTGGTGAACACCGCGAGCAAGTGCGGGTTCACCCCCCAGCTGACGGGCCTGGAAGACCTCTACACCGAACTCAAGGATGACGGCTTCGTCGTGCTCGGCTTCCCCTGCAACCAGTTCGGCAACCAGGAGCCCGGCAGCGCCGACGAGATCGGGGAGTTCTGCCAGCTCAACTATGGGGTCACCTTCCCGATGTTCGAGAAGATCGACGTCAACGGCGGCAACGCCCATCCGCTCTACCGGTGGCTTAAAGGCCAGAGGAAGGGCCTGCTCGGCGGCCGGATCACCTGGAACTTCACCAAGTTCCTCGTCGGCCGCGACGGCCAGGTCATCGAGCGCTACGGGTCGAAGACGGAGCCGGCCGCCCTCAAGGATGACGTTCGTGCCGCCCTCGGCGGCAGCACCAGCGACCGGTCGCCCGCGTGAGTCCCTGGCTCGTCCTCGTCCCGGTCACGATCATCGGAGGCTTTCTCGTCTTCGTCTGGCACCGCCTCGCGATCGCTCCTGGATGGAGCGCGCGCTGGTTTCGCTGGGCGCTCGCCATCGTGCTCGCCCTCCTGCTGGCCGCCGTCCTGGCCGGGTTCGATGTCTGGGGCGGATGGTTCACCCCGACCCAGATGCGGCCGGTGGTCTGGGTGGGCCAGGTGTTCCTGGCCGCGTGTCTCTACCTGTTCTTCGGGCTGACCCTCGGATGGCTGGTGAGCGTGGTGATCTGGCTGGTCCGGTGGCGGCACGACCACGGACGCGCCGCCCGGCGCGCACTCAACAGGGTGGTGTCGCCGCTCGTTGCCGTGGCGACGGTCGCCGCCACCGGCTACGGGGTGGTCGAGGCAGCGAACCCCGCGGTCACCGAGGCCGAGGTGCGCTCCCCCACTCTGCCGGCCGAGTTCGATGGCGTCCGCGTGGCGCTCGTCACCGACATCCACGCCGGCGCGGTGCGCAGCGCCGAGTTCACCCGCGACATGGTCGGCCTGGTCAACGCTGCCCGGCCGGACGTTGTGGTCGTCGCCGGCGACCTCGTCGACGGCCCGGAAGCCCGCTACGGCCCAGAACTCGCGCCGCTCGCCGACCTCGAGGCACCGCTCGGGGTCTTCGCGACCACGGGCAACCACGAGATGTTCGACGACACCGCCGAGTGGGTGGCCCGCTTCGAGGACGTCGGGCTCGACGTCCTCCGCAACGAGTCGGTGGTGCTCTCCCGGGGCGGGGCGGACATCACCCTCGCCGGAGTGGACGACGCCACCGGCGAGGGTGAATTCGCCGCCGACTACGACGCGGCCCTCACGGGAGTCGACCCGGCGGCATTCACCCTCCTCTCGGCGCATCAGCCGCTCCAGGCGTACGAGGTCGAGGGTCGCGGCGTCGACCTCCAACTCTCGGGCCACACTCACGGCGGCCAGCAGTGGCCGATCCGGTATCTCGTCACTCTTCAGCAACCCTTCGTCGAGGGCTATCGCGTCGTCGCCGGCGTCCCGGTGTTCACCTCCCGCGGCGTCGGCGCGTGGGGACCGCCGGTCCGGGTCGCGGCGCCGCCCGAGGTTCCGGTCATCACGCTGAGACGTGGATGACGCCCGCGTCGCCCGCCGCTGCACCATCGGACGACGCTCCGGCTGGGCCAGCCGCACCACCGACATCCCGGTCTACCGGCCGAGCGCCGTCATCCCGGTCTGCCGGCCGGGCGCCGGCATCGGCAACTGACGACCTCGTCGACGACGCCGGTCGCGCTGTCGTCGGCCAGGGTGGCCTGGTCATCGGCGACGACGGGCGTGCCCGGCCGCCGTGGGCGTCATCCGACCCGCTGCTTCGGGCGTACTACGACACCGAGTGGGGGATGCCGGTGCGCGACGAACGCGGCGTCTTCGAGCGGCTCTCACTGGAGGCTTTCCAGTCCGGGCTGTCGTGGGCGACGATCCTGCGCAAGCGTCCGGCGTTCCGCTCCGCGTTCGACGGTTTCGACCCCGAGCAGGTGGCGCGCTACGGCACCGACGACGAGGCTCGGCTGCTCGCCGACGCTGGCATCGTGCGCAACCGAGCCAAGGTGGCGGCGACGGTGGCCAATGCCCGCGCCACGCTCGCCCTTCGCGAGGACCCGGACGGCGACCTCGCCGCGTTCGTCTGGTCGTTCCGCCCGGCGCGCACGCCGTGCCCGCGTCACATAGCAGAGGTGCCGACAACCTCACCGGAGTCGGCCGCGCTGGCACGCGCGCTGAAACGCCGGGGCTTCGAGTTCGTGGGGCCGACGACGATGTTCGCGCTGATGGAAGCGATCGGCATCGTCGACACCCACGTAGTCGGCAGCCACCGCCGTGGCACCAGCGGCATGTGGCCCACGTCGTACACGCGGCACGTTCCACGCACGGGAGAGGTCGGTCTCGGGTGACGTTGAGGGCACCCCGCCGTCCTCGCTCCGCTGCGACAACTCCTCGAATCACCCCGTTCGACGAACCGACGAGGACCCGGCAATGTATGCCGGGCCCTCGTTGTTTCGTGGAGCTGAGGGGATTCGAACCCCTGACCCCCTCCATGCCATGGAGGTGCGCTACCAACTGCGCTACAGCCCCGAGAAGGTGCTCACCCCGTGGTGGGGCGAGCGGCAGTCTACCCAGCCGCCCCCGGTGGCGACAAAATCGGGTCGGCCGACTCTCCAGCGAGCCCAGACGGCGGCGCCAACCCAGGCCGCGCGAGGCCCCCGACACCAACGTTCCAGCTGGTGATCCGCCATCCAGAGCGTCCTTGGGCAAGTTCTGACCAGTGGCAGTTGTCGAATGCGCCGAGCACGCGCCAGGCGAGTTGCTGCTCGATGCCGAGCAGCCACGCCGCCGCGGCCCGCCCGGCCGCCCCGTGGGTCGAGACAACCACGCACTCATCGAGGTCCATCCCCTCGACGAGCTCATCAAGCCCTGCGCCGACTCGGGCGCGCACCTCGCTCATCGACTCGCCGTCACCGCCCCGGCGAACGTCCTCGCCCCGCGAGATCGCGGCCCACTCCTCCGGCCACCCGGCCGCCACCTCCGCGGTGGTCAGCCCCTGCCAGGCGCCTGCGTGGATCTCGCGGAAACGCGGATCGGGCAGCACCGGCACACCGAGCGCACGGCCCACGGACTCGCCCGTACGCTTCGCCCGGGCCAGGTCCGAGGTGACCACCCGCGACGGCGCAGACGCGGCGAGTGCAGGCCCGACGGCCTCCGCCTGCCGTTCGCCGACCTCGGACAACGGGGTGTCGAGTTGGCCTTGCCAAACGCCGGCCGCGTTGTGCGCGGTCTGTCCGTGCCGGAGCAGGATGACGCGGCGCGCGCCAGCCGGTACGCGGGCCGGGGCGCCTGGAGTGGCCCCGGCCACGGGACCCGGAGTCCGTCCGGCGAATGCCTCGTTCACTGGTCGCTCTGCTCGGCGCCGCTGACCACGAGGTCGAGGGCCGGGCAGTCCCTCCACAGGCGCTCCAACTCGTAGAACTCCCGTTCATCGTCGTGCTGGATGTGAACCACGATGTCTCCGAAGTCGAGCAGTACCCAGCGTCCTTCGCGCCGCCCCTCGCGGCGCACCGGCTTTGCGCCGTGGTCGCGCAGGACGTCCTCGACCTCCTCGACGATAGCGCCGACCTGTCGCTCCGAGTCGGCCGAGACGATGACGAAGACGTCGGTCAGCGCCAGTTGATCGGACACGTCGATCCCGGTGATCGTCGTTGCGAGTTTGGCCGCGGCGGCCCGTGCCGCGCCCCGGGCGAGTTCGATCGAGCGGTTGCTGGCGGTCACGGAACTCCTTGGTAGAGAGTGTGTTTGGCGATGTACTGGACGACCCCGTCGGGGACGATGTACCAGACCGGCTGGCCAGTACGGATGCGGGCCCGACAGTCGGTGGAACTGATCGCCATCGCCGGTATCTCCACGAGATCGACCCGGTCGGACGGAAGCCCGGACTTCGACACCGAGTAGCCCGGCCGGGTGACCCCGATGAATCGGGCCATCCGGAACAGCTGGTCGGGATCCTTCCAGGACGGGATCCGAGCGAGTGCGTCGGCCCCGGTGATGAAGAAGAGCTCGGCGCCGGGGCGCTGGGCACGCAGGTCGCGCAGGGTGTCGACGGTGTAGGTGGAACCGCCACGATCGATGTCGACCCGGGAGACGGTGAAGTGCGGGTGTGCCGCCGTCGCCATCACGGTCATCAGGTACCGATGCTCGGCCGGTGCGACGTCAACCCGTTCTTTCTGCCACGGCTCCCCAGTCGGAACGAACACGACTTCATCGAGCTCGAGTCGCGACTGCACCTCGGAAGCGGCCACGAGATGGCCGTGGTGGATCGGGTCGAAGGTGCCCCCCATGACCCCGAGCCGTAGGGTCGCGTTGCTCAGCGTTGATGCTCCGGACGTTCTGGCTGACGTGCCCGCTCGACCTCGGTGTCAGCCAGGCCGGCGGACGGCTCGGTTCGGTGCCCGGTGGGGTCGGGACGAACGTACTTCTGTGCGGTGCCGCGAAACGACCAGGTGAAGGCGAGCAATAGCGCGAATGCGACCAGCGCGAGCACCCCAAACGACCAGGGCGGGATCGGCAGTTCGCGGACCGCCTCCTCAGCGACCACGACGCTCACGTGGGACTCGGCGAGCATCGAGGACATGCCACGCACTCTACCCGGGCCGTCGTCCACGACTGTTCTCCACACCCCTGTGGACGGCCGCGGCCTCGCGCACCCATCACTGTGGACGACACGCTGGCAGCGCCGGGTGCCGAAGAAAGTCGATGGAAGCGCTTGCGCGCGAACCGGATAGCGGTCTAGAAAGGCCCTGGCCTCGACGAGGGAACGGCATCGGAGTATCGACGTCGTCATCCGTCGACGGGGCGTGGTCGTACGGATAACGGCATAGCGTCCCAACCGGACCTGCAGTACCGGTCGGGGCCGTGGCGGCCCTACCGGGGTGTCACGTGAGCGCGCGACGGCGCGGATGCTGCGGCCGACGGCCTGAGTCGAAGATCGTCCTGCAGGGGGACGGCGCCACTCGTCGCGTGGCATCCCCCTGTGGTCCGACCGCGGGGACCGACCGGCTCGACC
>JBOFJB010000373.1:0-1541 GCA_051650465.1 Dermatophilaceae bacterium
AGTTGTCGATCGCGGTCGGCAGGCTGAAGAAGTCGGGCACCCAGCGCCCGCCGGCCGTGATCTCCTCGACCCGGGCCAGCGCCGCCGGTGAGAACAGGGCCAGCCACAGCCCACCGTCCGAGGCGAACGACTTCTGTGGTGCGAAGTAGTAGACATCGGCCTCACGCACGTCGACGGCGAGACCACCCGCGCCCGAGGTGGCGTCGACGAGGACGAGCGCATCGTCATCCGCACCGTCGACCCGGCGCACCGGCGCCATGACACCGGTCGACGTCTCGTTGTGAGCCCACGCGTAGGCGTCGACCCCGGCCTCGCCCTTCGGCTCGGGCAGTGTGCCCGGCTCACCACGGATGACGGTGGGCTCACCGAGGAACGGCGCTGCGGTGGTGACGGCGGCGAACTTGCTCGAGAACTCCCCGAACGCCAGGTGCTGGGCGCGGTCCCGCACGAGCCCGAAGGCCGCGATGTCCCAGAACGCGGTGGCGCCACCGTTGCCGAGCACCACCTCGTAGCCGTCCGGGAGATCGAAGAAGGTGGCCAGCCCTTCGCGAACCCGCCGGACGAGGCCCTTGACCGGCGCCTGCCGGTGTGACGTGCCGAGCACGGTGCGGCCGATCGAGGCCAGGTACTCGACCTGCTCGGGCCGCACCTTCGACGGCCCGGACCCGAAGCGGCCGTCCTGGGGGAGAAGGTCGGCAGGAATGGTGATCTGCGCGGGCTCGCTCACGGCGCTGGTCTCCAGGGAGGTCGGTCGCCGGCGGATGCCGGCCGGGCCAACCCATCCTCACACCTGGGTGCGACACGGCGAGGCAGGGGTCCACGTTCCGGGCGGGATGACGCACGCGCCGTGCCGAGGTGGCCCGGGCCTCGTCCGTCGCCTCCCTCTTCTACGAACGTAGGTGAACGTCCTCGTCGAGGCGACGACGTTCACCCACGTCCGGACGGGGAAGGCCGCGGGGCACACCACCGTCGTCGTCACTGTCAGCGGACGATGCCACCGAGTGACACGCTGCCGTAGCTCGACGGCCCACCGTTCGTGACCCACAGCGCGCCGTCGCTGCCTCGCCCGGCGAGGAGGAACGAGCCGTCGGACCGGGACACGAGGTCGCCGGCGGAGGTCCACACCGCCGTCGTCGCCACGGACAGCGCACCGCGCTGCACCACCGCGCTGCCGTCCGGACCCCGGCCCACCGCGAGCCGGGCGCGCCCGGCCCAGGTGTCGCCGTAGGCACGTTCGGACCAGCCGGAGAGTCCGTCGGACCGCATCGCCCACCCGCCGCTGGTGCCGCTCGGCGTGAACGTGCGCTCCCAGGTGTTGCCGTCGGTACCTCGCCCGGTGACGACGGTGACCCCACGGCCCGGGTCGGCCGATGCCGACAGCCCCGAGGTGAACTCACCACCCACCGGCGTCCACGGCCCCCAGGTGCGGGTGTCCCAGTGCCGGCGATAGCCGACGCCGTTCGGCGCGACGGCGAACACGTCGAGGGTGCCGTCGCCGAGCGAGCTGGCGTGCTGGGCGACCAGCCGGCCCCCGAGATCGG
>JBOFJB010000374.1:0-2612 GCA_051650465.1 Dermatophilaceae bacterium
CCTCGGGTGGACCCCGCCGTCGACCGCCGCGACGCCGATCTGGTCGGCCAGCCGAGCCGCGGTGGCCTGGAGGCCGTCGCGCTCTGCCGCATAGACGACGTGGTCGACTCGCATGCCGTTCATGGTTGCACACGCTCGATGGTGCTCCGGACACCCCCCTCGGGCAGCCGGGCCGGGTGGACCGACGAGGAGGGATCCGGCGCGGACGTCACGCCCGACCGGCGTCCCGGACGTCATCCATGGCGCTGTCGCACCGCTTCATAGGCCACCACGGCCGCCGCGGTGGCCGCGTTGAGCGAGTTGACCCGGCCCGCCATCGGGATGCGGACGCGGAGATCGGCGACGCGCAGCAGGGCGTCGGTGAGGCCGTGCTTCTCGGTTCCGATGGCGACGGCGAGCGCGCCCCGGAGGTCGGCGTCGGAGTGTCGGAGCCGAGCGTCCGGCGTGGTGGCCACCAGTCGGATGTCGTTGCGTTGCAGCCAGGTTCGTAGCCGGCCACCGTCGGTGGTGGCCACCGGAACCGAGAACACCGTGCCCTTGCTGGCGCGTACGACGTTCGGGTTGCCCCAGTCGGTGAGCGGGTCGACCGCCACGACCGCGGCGGCACCGGCAGCATCGGCGGTACGGAGCACGGCACCGAGGTTGCCCGGCTTCTCGATGCCCTCGGCGACGAGCACCAGCGGATCGGTGGGCAGCACCAGGGTGTCGAGCGGCTGCCCGGGGAGCGGGACCACGGCGAGGAAGCCGTCCGGGCCCTCGCGGTAAGCGACCTTCTCGAACGCCGCGCGGCTGCAGCGCAGGATGGGCGACCCCAGAGCACGAACTCGGTCCACGAGCGCCGTCTGCGCAGGAGGGTCGAGCATCAGCTCCGGGCAGTACAGGAGCGAGGACGGCAGCACGCCGGCGTCGAGGGCCAACCCGAGCTCGTCGTAGCCGTCGACGAGAGTGCGACCCTCCTGCTCGCGAACTCGGCGTCGCCGCAGCGCCTGGACCGCCCTGAGCCGTGGGTTGGCCGGCGAGGTCAGGAGCAGCTCTGGCATGGCCGGGCCAGCATCCCACGGCCGGGCACCAGCTCACCGCCGCCCGACCGGCGAGAGAGGGGCCGACCCGTGTGGGCCGACCCCTCCCCGCCACCGGTCCGCTCGTCAGCGGGAGGGATAGGCCCAACCGGTGACGTTCTGGGTGTCCTCGAGGCCGGCGAAACCCTCGCTCGGGATGTACTGGTCCTCCTCGAACGCCACGTCCAGATCGTCGACGGTACCGCCGACACCGTCGGGGCCGATACCGAACAGGTTCTCGAAACCGGCGCCACCGGCATCCATGATGTTGACCTGCGCGTTGAGGTTGTCGGTGTGGTAGCTGCCCACCGTGTGGCCGACCTCGTGCGCGGTCACGTTTCCGACGCCTTGGGCCACGAACCGCTCGCGATCGCTCGCGTCGGTGAGGTAGGTGTTCAGCGAGGCGGGCGACGAGCCGGCCGCAGCGCTCAGCGTGTCGAGCAGGACGAGCGCCGAGTCCTCGTGGCCCCAGTTGCCGGGGTCGATGAACTGGGCCACCCCGATGGTGCTGATGCCCGACTCGGCGACGGTTCCGCCGACGATGATCCGCGACACGTTCTCCCGACCGGCGAGACCGGGATTGGTGCGCGAGTTCACCACGCGCACCCTGAGATTCGGGTTCAGCCCGTCCTCGGCGACCTCGGTGGCGATGTTGTCGCGAACCTGCGCGGTGATCGCGTCGATCATCGCCCGCTCACGCTCGCGGGGGATGCCCCACTTGGCGAGGAAGGCGGAGAACGGCGAGAGCTCGCGAACGCCGGGGCCGCCCCAGATCCCGGTGTTGACCCGGCCACCCTCGAAGTCGAGGTAGACCGTCTGGGTCCGGGTCCGGTCGGTCTCGGCACCGGGCCGGTACCCCTCGAGCTGTACCTGGTAGTCACCATCGGCACCGCCCACCCTCAGCACGTACCAGCCGGCCTCCTCGGCCACGTAGGCGACCGCGGTGTTGCCGCCGCCCGGAAGGGGGGACTCCGGTGGGTACAGGAAGGACGCGTCGGTCTGGGCGCCGCCCACCATCTGGGTGCCGTCGGGCCGGAACACGGTGAGCGCGTCGGCCGCGTCGCTGCCGACCCCGCCGATGACGTCGCCCGGGCGCAGCCGCACGGCGTAGTTGTCGGAGTCGACCTGTGTCGCAGTCACGGACAGCACGTAGTCGCCGGTGTCGGCACCACCGTTGCCGCTCGCGGGGTCGTTCGGGTCGTCCGGCAACGGTCCGGCGCTGGAGAACCCGCCGACCACGACGTAGTGGATGCCGCCGGCCTCGCTCCGTGCGGTGAGACGGCTGGACAGCCCGTCGCCCGAGTCGTCGTCCGTGGCGACGAGCGTCCCGTCCGCCGTGTACAGGCCGATGAAGGTGTCGGTGCGGCCGTCGCTTCCGGAGGTGTCGGCGACCACGGTGAAGCCCGGTGTCACGTCGAGCTCGTAGAAGTCGAAGTCGTTGGTGCCCGTACCGTCCGGCCCGTGCGGGCCGTCGCCGAGCACCCCCGAGGTGGTCACGGCGCCGCGCCCGGCGATGCCGGTGTCACCCGCGAGCGGGATGGCGCCGTTGTCCTC
>JBOFJB010000375.1:0-5787 GCA_051650465.1 Dermatophilaceae bacterium
GGTGACCTCCTTGCCACCGGGGCTGGTCGAGACCAGGGCCACCGCCACCACCCGCTCGCGGACGACATCCGGGTGCCCACCCGCCCACGCCATGACCGTCATCCCACCCATGGAGTGACCGACCAGCACCACCGGGCCAACCGGACAGGTGGCGCGCAGAACCGCGTCGAGATCGCGCGCGAGCTGGTCCACCGTGCATGACGGGAGGTCGGGCTGGCCGGACCGGCCGTGCCCGCGTTGGTCATAGGTGACCACCCGGAATCCGTTGTGCCGCAACGCCCGCCGCTGGAGCACCCAGGACTGCACCGCGAGGGCGAAGCCGTGGACGAGGACCACGGTGGGCGGTCGCCCGGCCAGCCGCGGTCGCTGCCGGGCGTCCGGCTCGGGTGCGTCGATCTCGACATGCAGCGGGATGCCGTCGTCGGCCCGGACGATGAACGCCTCCGTCGGCGTGTGCGACCACCCGTCGGGGGAGTCGACCGCGCGGTATCCGGCGCGGCGCCGCACCCGCTCACCCACCGAGGACGCCGCTGACCCTGCCGACGCCGCTGCCGAGGATGCCGCTGCGCCGGCGGCCTCGACCGCCGCCGTGAGTGGGCCGAGCCCAGGCATCAGGACCCGCTGCCGACATAGATGCGGGGAAGTCGCGGGCCCATCCGGGTGACGACCTCGTAGTTGATGGTGCCGGCAGCCTGGGCCCAGTCCTGGGCGCACGGTTCGCCGTCGGCGGCCCGGCCGAGAACGACGACGTCGTCGCCGGCCGCGCCGTCGAAGTCTGGCCCGAGGTCGAGCATCACCTGGTCCATGCATACTCGGCCGGCGACGAGATGCCGCTGGCCGCGGACCTGAACCGGGCCGCGGTTGCCCGCGTGGCGGGGGATGCCGTCGGCGTACCCGACCGGTACCAGACCGAGCACGGTGTCGCGGTCGGTGACGTACTCGTGGCCGTAGGAGACGCCCTGCCCGGCACGCGCGCGCTTGACCAGCGTGAGGCGCGCCGTCACCCGCATCGCCTCGCGCAGCCCAAAGTGTGCGGGGTCGCCGAGGTCGGGCACCGGCGAGAGCCCGTAGACCGCAAGCCCGGGACGAACCAGGTCGAAGTGCGCTTCGTTGTCGGTCAGCGTGGCCGCCGAGTTGGCGAGGTGACGCAGCGGTGGCCGGATGCCGGCGCGCGCCAACTCGGCGACCGCGTCGACGAACCGTTCGCGCTGGGTGAGCACCGTGGGATGCTGCGGCGCATCGGCCCAGGCGAGGTGGGACCAGATGCCGGTGACCTCGACGGCACAGTCGGCCTGGGCGCGGGCGAGGTCGGCGACGAGGTCGGGCCATTCGTCGAGCGCCCCGCCGCGCCCGAGCCCGGTGTCGACCTTGGCCTGCACGCGGGCCGTCGTGCCGTGGCGCCGGGCCGCCTCGATCACGGCCGCCAGGCTCCAGCGGCTGCCGACGCTAATGTCGATGCCCGCCGCAACCGCGCCGTCGAGATCGGCGCCGGGGGCGAAGATCCAGGTGAGCAGCGGTGCGGCGACCCCGGCGGCGCGCAACTCGAGCGCCTCGGCCAGTTGGGCCACCCCGAGCCAGGTAGCGCCGCCAGTGAGCGCGGCCCGGGCGGCAGGCACCAGACCGTGGCCGTACGCGTCGGCTTTGACGACCGCCATCACCTCAGCGGAGCCAGACCGGCGGGACAGTTCGGCGACGTTGTCGCGAATGGCGCCCAGGTCGATCTCGACCCATGCTGACACGCCCGCGGGCGGCGCGTTCGGCGCGAGCCGTGGGATGGCAGAGAGCGGGGCGTCGGCAGTCGTCATCGGGGGTCCGATTCTATGGGCCCACCGGCCCAGGCGGCCCGCGAGGTCGCCTCAGCGACGAGCCGCCGCGCGGACGTCGGTGTACCCGAAGTCGTCGCCGACGTAGAGCAGCGGCTCACCGGAGACCACCGCGAGCGCGTACGAGAAGCAGTCTCCGTAGTTGAGTCGTGCCTTCGACCCGGAGCCGCGCCCGTAGCGGCGGTAGGCGTCGCGAGCGACCTGTCCGTGCCGACGGTCCACCGGGACGAGCTCGATATCGAGTGCCGCGACCAACTCGTCCAGCCGGTGGCCCGAGCCCGTCGACCGGGCGTCGGCGACAATGCCCGCTTCGACCCAGGAGGCCACGGACATCCGACACGGCGCATCAACCGCGGCCTCGAGCGCGGCGCCGGCTCCGCGCTCGTCCTCGATGATGGCGATGAGGGCGGACGAGTCGACGATCACCGAGGCAGGCCCGTCGCGCCGTCGTAGAGGTCCTCAGCACGACGGGTCTCGCGGTCGGGACGAGCCGGTTCCGCCGAGTACGCCGCCACGATGGACCGGGCCAGGTCAAGCCTGTGCGCTCGTCGCGAGGCTTCGGGGTCGGCGCCGTGTGCTCGCAAGAACTGTTCTAGGGCCTCCTCGATAGCGCTCGTCTGCGACTTTCCGGTGACCCGGGCCGCCTCACGAGCCAGCGCGTGGACGCGCTCGTTCTTGATGTTCATGCCCATGGGTAGAAAGGTACTACTGCTCATATCTACCCGACGACCGTGGTCCGCTCACGCTACCGGCCGGCGGTACACCAGCCGCCGGAGCGCCACCTCGGCCGGCCCGCCGCTCCCGGTCCGTTCCATGAGCAACCGCGAGGATGACGGTCACCAGCCAGGTGCATGCCGCCGAGCCGAGGGCTGCCGGTCCGTCACCGATACAGTAGTGCTGCCACCGTCGAGGGGATCGCGTCGGCGATCGCCCGGGCACGCACCGGGCCGCCGGGGTTGGCCCGGTCGGCCGCCACGCCGTGCACGAGTGCGCCGAGCGCTCCGGCCTCGGCCACCGCCACCCCGCCAGCGAGTAGCGCGCCGACCAGCCCGGCCAGCACGTCACCCGCGCCGGCGGTGGCCAGCCATGGCGGCGCGTCAGCCTGGCTCCACACCGGCGCCGCGCCATCCGAAGGGACCACCACTGTGGTGAAACCCTTGAGCAGCACCGTCATCCGGGTCCGTGCTGCGAGCGCCCGCGCGTGCCGCAACGGCCGCACCTCGACGTCGCCGCGGGTGACCTCGCCGCGTGCCCGGCTCGACCGGCCGGACCCGTCCGGTACGCCGAGCCGGGTCAGCAGCCGGGCGCACTCCCCCGCGTGCGGCGTGAGCAGCGTCTCCCGGCCCTCGCGAGACCGGATGACGTCGTCGTCCACGAGGTCGAGCGCACCGGCGTCGACCACGACCGGCTCGGCGCTGCGCAACGCCGCGCGCGCGGCATCCAACTGCGCTTTCGCACCGGTGGCCCGAGACCGCACGTCGAGCCCCGGTCCGACCACCCAGGCCTGCACCCGGCCCGGTCCGTACACGGCTTCCGGCACGGCTGACGACACCAGCCCGGTCGGGGTGGGCGTACCGACGTAGCGCACCATCCCGGCGCCCGCCTCGACCGCTGCCGTGGTGCACAGCACCGCCGCGCCCGGGTACGACTCGCCACCGGCGACCACGCCGAGCACCCCGCGGGAGTACTTGTCGTCATCCGGGCTCGGCACCGGCCAGAGCCCGGCGACGTCGTCGTGGTCGAGTCGGCGCGCCACCGGCCGGTCGCCGAGCTCCAGGCCGATGTCGACCACGGTGAGCACCCCACAGGCCCGCTCGGTCGCCGGCATCAGGTGGACCGGTTTGGCCACCGAGAAGGTCACCGTCTCGTCGGCGAACACGCCGTCGGCGTCGAGCACCTCGCCCATCGGGTCGTGGCCGGACGGCAGGTCGACCGCGATCACGTGCGCCGACGCCGGCAGTACCGCCACCCACTCCTGCGCCCACTCGGGCAGGCCGGGTCGGGCACCGATGCCGAGCACACCATCGAGGACGACATCGGCCTCGGCTAGCGCTGCGACATCGCGGGTGAGGATGACGCCCGCCTGCTCGGCCGCGCGGCGAGCGCCGTCGTGCACGACATCGTGGTGCAGGGCCACAGCATTCCAGCCCGCCTCGGCGAGCCGCGCGACGGCGTACAGCGCGTCGGCTCCGTTGTGGCCCGGCCCGACCAGCGCGGCGACGGTTCGGCCGCGGCGCTCCTCCAGTCGGGCTGCGGCCACCGCGGTCAGCCCGTCGACCGCGCGCGTCATCAACTCACCGTCGCCGAGCCCGGCCATCAGAGCCCGCTCGGCGGCGTACACATCATCTATGGACCAGGCGGCGATCATGGCGACCCCTCCAGGCGTTCGGCGATCACCACGGCCGACGCAATGCCGGCGTCGTGCGACAACGACACGTGGATGACGGCGGCGCCCACCTCGGCCACCCGGGCCGCCACCGTGCCGCGCACCTCCATCGATGGTCGACCACCGGGGCCGCGGAGCACCTCGGCATCCTGCCAACTCATGCCGGTGGGTGCGCCGAGAGCCTTCGCGAGAGCCTCCTTGGCGGCGAACCGGGCCGCCTGAGAGCGGAGCGGCAGGTCGCGCTCGGCCGGAGTGAAGAGCCGGTCGCGCAGTGCCGGCGTGCGCTCCAGGGCCGCACCGAACCGGGCGATGTCGACGACATCGATGCCGACCCCGACGATCACCGACGACCCCGGCTCACTCGGCCGCGACGAACAGCGTCACGGTGGCGGCGCGCCATCCGGCGCCATCCGGCCGGGCGGTGGCGAATCGCGCCGACGCTGTGCTGCGGCATCCCGCGCTCATCACTCGACGGTGACGGACTTCGCCAGGTTGCGCGGCTGGTCGACGTCGAGCCCCTTGGCGGTGGACAGGTGCAGGGCGAACACCTGCAGCGGCACCACCGACAGCAGCGGCGCGAGCAGCGGCGAGCACTCGGGAATGCGGATCACCTCGCTGGCGAAGGGCAGGACGTCCTCGTCGCCGTCATGCGCGACGACGATGGTCCGTGCGCCCCGGGCGCGGATCTCCTGGATGTTGGAGACCACCTTCTTGTGCAGGTCGTGCGGGGCGTCGGGTGCCGGCACGACGACGAACACCGGTTGACCGGCGTCGATGAGCGCGATCGGACCGTGCTTGAGTTCACCGGCCGCGAAACCCTCGGCGTGGATGTAGGCGAGTTCCTTGAGCTTGAGCGCTCCCTCCATCGCCACGGGGTAGCCGACGTTGCGGCCGAGGAAGAGCACCGAGCGGGTGTCGGCCATGAAGTTGGCCATCTCGACGACGCGGTCCATCCGGCCGAGCACCTGTTCGATCTTGTCGGGGATGTCGCGGAGTTCGGTCATCACCGCCTTGGCGTCGTCGGCGAAGGCGCCGCCGCGCAACTGGGCGAGGTAGAGGCCGAGCACGTAGCAGGCGGTGATCTGGGCGAGGAACGCCTTGGTCGACGCCACGGCGATCTCGGGCCCGGCGTGCGTGTAGAGCACGGCATCGGATTCGCGCGGGATGGTCGAGCCGTGAGTGTTGCAGATGCTCAGCGTGAGCGCGCCGAGCTCGCTGGCGTGCTTGACCGCCATCAGGGTGTCCATGGTCTCGCCGCTCTGACTGATCGACACCACCAGCGTGCGGTCGTCGACGATCGGGTCGCAGTAGCGGAACTCGTGGGCGAGGCTGACCTCGACGGGGATGCGGGTCCAGTGCTCGATGGCGTACTTCGCGACCAGCCCGGCGTACGCGGCGGTTCCGCACGCGACGACGGTGATGCGCGTGACCGCCCGCAGCTGGTCCTCGGTGATGCGCAACTCATCGAGCACGAGTTCGCCGTCGTCCGTGGTGCGGCCGAGGAGGGTGTCGGCGACCGCGTGCGGCTGCTCGTGGATCTCCTTCTCCATGAAGGTGGACCAGCCGCCCTTCTCGGCG
>JBOFJB010000376.1:0-7479 GCA_051650465.1 Dermatophilaceae bacterium
GCTGCTCGTCGACCACGCCGGCCATCATGAACCGGGCGATCGTGCGCCGGCGTCCGTCGAGGACGGCGTCGGAGTCGAGAACGGCGCCGACCATGCGGTTCAGGTCGCTCGGCACGGTGCGCCAGTGCCCCCACCAGCCACCGTCGATCTCGGTGCGGGTCAAGCCGGCCAGGCCGGCGACCCGGCGCACCTGATCCCGCCCGACCTCCGCCAGCAGGGTCTCCGTCGCGGAGTTGTCGCTGCGGGTAATCATCCGCTCGGCGAGGTCGCGTTGGCGGCCGGTGAGGTCGATACCGTCCTCCTGCCCCAGCCGCAGCATCGTCGACAGGACGAGGACCTTGATCGTGCTGTAGCACAGACCTTGTTCGGCCTGATGGCGGAAGACCTGGCCGCGGTCGAGGTCGACGAGTTCGAGCCCGAGGGTGCCGCCGCGTTCACCGAGGTACTCCTGCAACTGCCTGGTAAGCAGCGGCGCCGCGACCACGGTCGGCTCAGCGACCCATGGTGCCACGGATGGCGTCGCGCTGGCTGAGGCGCTCGGACTCACCGTGGCGTTGGCCCCAGGCGGGGTCGGGGTCGGGGATGACGGTGGCCTCGCCGGGTCGCCCACCGTCGTTGGTCGAGGCTGATCGTCGACCATCAGCCGCACGCCCGAACCGATCATCCCGAGACCGAGCGCTGCACCGCCGCCGAGGAGCAGCCCGCGCCGCGGGACCCCGACGGAAGACTCGCGGTTCATCCGCTGCTCGGCGACGGGCCAGACCGTCGCAGCCCCTGCTGGATCACCGGAGCATGATAGATCGGCTCACCAAAGCACCCGGACGGGCGGCCCATGGTGGTCGCACACCGCGACCGGTTCACCATCGACCTCGAGCCGTGGGAGGCCGGGGTCGCCGACCGCACCGACGGCATCCCACGAGTGCTCGAGTGCGAGGTGCGCGAGCGGCATCCGCGCTCGTGCGTCGTCGATCGCGGCGGTGACCGCCGCGATCTCCTTGGCGGGCCAGTAGAGCCGGGTGACCGAGTGCCAGACCACGGTCAGCACGCCGTCGTCGACCGGTTCGGCCAGTCGGCGAGTCAGCCAGTCGGCGGCCGACGCCCGGTCGACGACGACCGCGGGTCCGCCGCTCGGCGTGCGCGCACGACGGGCCACCGCCAGCGCGGCCGCGAGCCGGGAGTGTCGCTCGATCATCCACGGCCAGACGAACGACCGGAGGTACTGGCCGCCGGCCTCCGTCGTGGCGTCCACCGGGGCGACGTCGCAGCCACGGCGCTCGACCACGCTGAAACTCTCCGGCACGAAACCCGCTGCGCCACAGCCGGTGAGGTGCGTCGTGGCGTCAGCCGGGCCCGCCGACCAACCATCTCCGGAGTACCGGTATCGGTCGACGAGCAGCCCGAGGCCGCCGGAGGCGCCCGGCTCGAGCAGCCGGATGCGGCGCAGGCCGGTACGGCGGACGGCATCGGCGATACCGACCAGGAGCGCCACGGTGCGTCCCGGCTCGTTGGTCTGGGGTGCGATATCGAGAGACGAGCGCAACTCGTCGACGTGGGCGGCAAGGACGGGGCGAAACGACGCCCACGCCTCGCCGGGGTCGAAGTCACCGCCGAGGCACGGGTACCACCCGACGAGGTGCGGCGCCTCCCCGCGGAGCACCAGCCGGAACACGCCCGCGAGCAGACTCAACTGCGGGAACTGGCGTGCGTCGGCGTCCCGCCACGCAGAACGTGGGTCCGGCCACTCGCCGAAGATCTCGCGGGTCACCCCGCCGTCGTCCCAGTCGTCGGCCATGTCGGCGAGCAACGCACCGTAGAGGTGCTCACGGTGCCCGAACTGCCGCCGCATCCGTTCGGCCAGCGTGTCGGTATCAGGCGGACCCATACGACGGGAGGCTATGACACGACGGTGGCGTGCGAGCATGGGCCGGGTGAGCGAGGAGCAGCGGCAGACCGGTAACCGGGCCCGGCCGACGACCGAGGAGTTCCGCGCCTTCATCCGGGAGGACTGGGCCCCGCGCCGGCCCACGGTGACCGGGGAGGCCGCCGTCGCGCCGTTCGCCGCAGCCCGGCGAGCAGCGCTGTCGGCGGGCCACGCCGGCGAACGGCTCGTCATCCCGGCCGGCGGGCTGCGGGTGCGCAGCAACGACACCGACTACGCGTTCCGTCCGCACACCGCGTTCGCCTACCTCACCGGCCTCGGCGCCGACCGCGAGCCCGACGCCGTCCTCGTCCTCGAACCCGTCGCCGGCGGGCACGAAGCCGTCCTCTTCGTCCGCCCGCTCGCCTCCCGCGATAGCGACGAGTTCTTCGCCGACACCCGCGTGGGCGAGTTCTGGGTGGGTGCCCGGCCGACCCTGGCCGACTACGAACTCGAACTCGGGGTCACCGCACGGCATCTCGACGATCTGGACGCCGCAGTCGCCAAGGACGCCGGTGAGGTGACCGTGCGCGTCATCCGGGATGCCGACCGCGAACTCGCCGCGCGCCTCGACTCCGCCCGGGTCGAGAACGGCGCTGCCGAGGACGGCCTGGCGGAGGCCGACGACGCACTCGCGCATGAGGTCTCGGTGCACCGCATGGTCAAGGACGAGCACGAGGTCAGCGAGCTCCGCGAGGCAGTCGCGGCCACCCACGCCGGTTTCGAGGCGATGGTCGCTGCGCTTCCCGACGCCGTGGCCGGCGGGCGCGGCGAACGCTGGCTCGAGGGCACCTTTGGGCGGTCCGCACGGCACCGGGGTAACGGCGTCGGCTACGACTCGATCTGCGCCGCCGGCAACCACGCCACCACGCTGCACTGGGTGCGCAACACCGGTGACGTGCGCGCCGGTGACCTCGTGCTCATCGATGCCGGTGTCGAGGTCGAGAGCCTCTACACCGCCGACATCACCCGCACGCTGCCCGTGGACGGCACCTTCACCAGCGCCCAACGCGAGGTGTACGACGCGGTGCTGGCTGCTCAGGAAGCCGGCCTCGCTGCGGTCCGGCCTGGAAACCGCTTCTCCGACATCCACGACGCGGCCATCGCCGTAGTCGCCGAGTACCTCCACCGGTGGGGTCTGCTGCCCGACGGCATCTCGGTCGAGGACACCCTCGACAAGGAGCACGGGCAGTACCACCGCCGCTGGATGGTGCACGGCACGTCACACCACCTCGGCCTCGACGTCCACGACTGCGCCCTGGCCACCCGCGAGGAGTACGCCGACGCCGAACTGCGGCCCGGGATGGTGCTCACCGTCGAGCCGGGCCTCTACTTCACGGCCGACGACCTCAAGGTGCCGGAACGCTTCCGCGGCATCGGGATTCGCATCGAGGATGACGTGCTCGTCACCGAGGACGGCCACGAGAACCTCTCCGCCGCGATGCCGCGGACGGCCGCCGACATCGAAGCCTGGATGGCGCGGGTCCAGAGCCGCTGACGGATCATCCGCCCGCCACCGCGGATCGGGCCGACGGCTCGGAGGGTTCGGCCGCGGGTCGGTGGCGGGCGGGTCCGGCCGCGGCCGATGACGACGTCGATCGACGACGCGTTCAGGCCGACGGCGGGGAGGGCGGCGTTGACGGCGACGGGGGCACCTCGGGTGCCGCCGCCATCCCCTGCTGAGCGCTGGACCCGCGGGCTCGTTCGGCCTCCTGCGCCCGGCGCACCTCTTCCTGGGCGGCGCGCATCGGGTCGAGTTGCCCGAGCAGTTCGCGCCCGCGCTGGACGTGCTTGTGCTCGCAGAGCACTTCGTACTTCGCGGCCACCACCTGACTCACCGAGGTGAAGTCGCGCTGGCCCCGGGTGGCGGCGTAACCGACCAGCCCCCAGACCGCGCCGAACAGCGCGCCGAAGGCGACGGTGCCGAGAACGCTGACGATCTCGAAACCGCTCGGGTCGAACAGCGCGAAGATGGTGCCGACGAAGAGTCCGAGCCACATCCCCGACAGGGCACCCGCCCCGATGACGCGGGCCCGGGTGAGCCGGCCGGTCACCCGCTCGAGTTGCTTGAGGTCGGTGCCGACGATGAGCACATCCTGCACCGGGAACCCGTGGTCGGAGAGGTAGTCGACTGCCTTCTGGGCGTCGGCATACGTGTCGTGCACACCGAGCGACATCGGGTACTGCAGGGAGAGTCCGGCTCGAAGCCCGGGCCGCAACGACGGGGAAGTCATGTCGCCAGTATCCCACCGCGGGTCGGGTGTGATCGTGCGGCGGTCCGCCGGATGGGCAATGCTGGGGAGATGCGTCCGGTGGCCGAGGTACTCGCGGTCCGGCATCGGCTCCGGCATCGACTCTGGCCCCGCCTCGTCCTCGTCGTCGGCGGGGTGCTCACCGCGACCGCCGTGGTGGCCGGCGTGGTGACCTGGCCAGCGTCGGAGGACACCCGACCACCACGGGCAGCGCTCTCCCCCAACGCCGCACGGTCGTCCTCGGCACGTGAAGCGCAGTCGCCCGCACCGCGACCCAGCGTGGCCCCGGCTCCGCGGGCGTCCGGCACGCTACCCACGGTTCAGCGCCTGGATGCCGACGGCCCGGACGAGTTGGCCGCCCTGGCCAGCCGATCCGTCGTGGCGGACGGGGCCACCGCTCCGGTGGTGTATCTCGTCGGCGACGACGCCGTCGACCTCGCCTGGGCTGCGGTGCCGGCTGCGGCGACCCGGGCCGGCATCGTGCTGCTCACCGACTCCGACCGGCTCGCCGAGGCGACCGCGGCCGAACTGCGACGAGTCCGAGCCGAGGAGGTCGTCGTGGTCGGCGGCACTCGCGCCGTCTCCGACACGGTGGTCGCCGAGGTCCGCCAGATCATCCCGGACGTGGCGCGGGTCGATGTCGACGACGCGGTGACGGCCGCCCGGGAACTCACCCGGTCCGCGTTCCCGTCCGCGCCGGCGGTCTGGGTGGCGGCGCACGACCGCGGCTCGGATCTGGCCGTCGCGGCTGCGGTGGCGGCCACCAAGCGCGCTCCGCTGCTTGTCGTCAACGGCGGGTCGGACGCCCTCGCAGCCGCTGACCGCGCACTCCTCACGGCGGCCGGGACCCGCGAGGTCACCATCGTCGGCGACTCTCAGGCGGTGTCCGCTCAGGTCGAGGCCGGCCTGGGTGAGGCGTTGGGCACCGGGACGGTGTCGCGGGCGACCGGGCCCGATCGCGACGCCCTCGCCGTCCGGGCACACCACCTCGCGTGGGGCGACAGCGCCGTGGCACGCGCTGTACTCGGCGCACCTGACCGAGCGAGCGATGCCCTGGTCGCGGCGGCTTTCGCGGGGCGCACCGCAGCGCCGTTGCTGTGGGCCTCCCGGCTTTGTCTCTCGACCGTGACCCGCGCGGCGGTGCTCGCACCGACGGTGACCCGGATGACGGTCGTCGGCGGCGGAAGTGTGGGGCGTGGCCTGGTCGACCGGTTCGAGCCGTGCCGCAGCGTTACCGACCCGGCAAGCCCGTGGGTGCTGGTCAACAAGGCGAACCCGCTCACGCCGTCGTCGTTCACCCCGGGGGACCTTGTCACGGTGCCGATGGCGAACGCGGGTGGCCAGACGATGCGCCCCGATGCCGCAGCGGCGCTGGCTCAGATGGCGTCAGCCTCGGTCCGGGAGGGCGCCGGGCCGGTGGGCATCGACTCGGCATACCGCTCGTTCGCCACCCAGGACACGCTCTACGACGGCAAGGTCGCCGAACGGGGCCGCACCTGGACCGACCGCTGGTACCTGCGGCCCGGCCACAGCGAGCACCAGACCGGCCTGGCCGTCGACCTTCTCCCGCTCGGCCGGTCGAACTGTGCGGTCAACGACTGCATCGACGAAACGCCGCAGGGGGTGTGGCTGGCCCGCAACTCGTGGCGCTTCGGCTTCATCCTGCGGTACGAGCGCGGCGAGACGGGCGTGACCGGGGTCAACTTCGAGCCATGGCACTTCCGCTACATCGGCATCTCGCTTGCCGCCGCGTACCACGGCGGCGGCTGGGCCACATACGAAGAGTTCCTCGGCGCACCGCCGGCGCCCACCTACTGACCACCCTCACCCACCCACCCACCCATCACCTCACCCATCCTGCGGCGAACGCGGGTGAACACCACCGGTGACCCGACAGTGGTGACCGGCCCGCGCGGTGATTCGGCCCCACCGTGGACGCCCAATTCGACACCGCCACAACGGGAGGCGATCATGGATCGATGACAACAGCTACCGCGAATGTCAGTGTCCACCGCCAACCACCACCAGCCGTGGGCGGCCGTTTCCAGCCTGTTCTCGAAATGCGGCGGGACGTGCTCGGCTATACCGAACGCATGTGGCGAATACACGGCGACGTCGTGCGGTCGGTCCTCGGCCCGCCGGGCTTGAGCCGCGAGGTGTGGACGGTGCACCATCCGGAGGCAGCCGCCCGGGTGCTGTCCGGCAGCACGTGGCGCGCGTTCGCCAAGCAGGACCCGATGTACGACGAGGTCGGGTACTGGTTCGGCCACGGGCTGCTCACCACCGAGGGCGAGGAGTGGACCCGCCAGAAGCGGTACATCCAGCCGGTATTCACGAAACCAGCGGTCGACGGCTACGCCGACCTCATGGCCGACGAGGTCGAACACGAAGTCGAGCAGGTCTTCGCCGGCCAGGCCGCCGCATCGGGCTCGCCCGCGGCAGAGGTCGACCTCGGGGACTGGATGCAGGAACTCGCCCTCCGCATCGCCGTCCGGGCGCTCTTCGGCGAGTCGGCCGGTGCGGTAATCACCCACCTGCGCAGTTCATTTCCCGTCATCTCCGACACCATTACCCGGCGCGGCCGTGGGGTAGCCCGGCTCCCCACCTGGGTGCCGACCCCGCGGGTGGTGCGGGGGCGCGCCGCGCAGGCCGGGCTATACGCCGCCTGCGACGAGATCGTCGCCACCCGGCGGCGCAGCGGCCAGACCGGCGGCACCGACCTGCTCAGTCGGCTGCTCGCCACCCGCGACGGGGAGGAGCGCCTCACCGATGGCGAGGTGCGCGACCAGGTGCTCATCTTCCTCCTCGCCGGCCACGAGACGACGGCGACCGCACTGACGTTCACGCTCCACCTCCTCGGCCGGCGTCCCGACCTGCAGGACGCGGTACGCGCCGAGGTGCGCGACGTCGTCGGCGACGGGCGGCCGACCGCCGCGTCCGCGACATCACTGGAACTCACCTCGGCGGTGCTGAAGGAGTCGATGCGGCTGTACCCGTCCGCGCCGTTCATCGGCCGGCTGGCGATCGCCGACGACGAGATCCTCGGGTACCCCGTCCGCGCCGGGACGACGATGATGCTCGCGCCGTGGACGATCCACCGGCATCCGGAGTTTTGGTCCGACCCGCTCGTGTTCGACCCGTCGCGCTTCATGCCCGGCGCCCCGCCGATAGCGCACCGGTATGCGTGGATGCCGTTCGGTGGTGGTCCGCGAGCCTGCATCGGACAGCACTTCTCCATGGTCGAGGCGCTCGTGGCGCTCGCCGTGGTGCTCCGTGACCACCGCGTGACCTCGCTCACCGCTTCGGATG